>JBAZXE010000001.1:0-79897 GCA_041659985.1 Thermoplasmatota archaeon
CGGCAAAGCTCGGGCCGGACTCCAAGAGCCAGGTCACCGTCCGCTATGAGAACGGCAAGCCTGTCGCGGTGACCGAGATCGTCGTCTCCCATCAGCACATCGTGAAGGACCTTTCGTCCTCGGCCGTACGCGGGATCGTCGAGCCTTACGTACGCAAGGCACTGCCCGAGGGCTGGATCACGAAGGACACCGTCTGGCACGTCAACCCGACCGGCGCCTTCTACATCGGCGGCCCGGACGGCGACTGCGGGCTGACCGGCCGCAAGATCATCGTCGACACCTACGGCGGCGCGGCCCCGCACGGCGGCGGCGCCTTCTCCGGCAAGGACCCGACCAAGGTCGACCGCTCGGCCGCCTACTTCGCCCGCTACGCCGCCAAGAACCTCGTGGCCGCCGGACACTGCGAGAAGGTGCAGATCCAGGTCGCCTACTCCATCGGCAGCCTGCAACCCGTCAGCATCGCGGTCGAATCGTTCAAGACCGCCAAGGCCAAGGGCGGCGACGAGGCCCTCGAGAAACTGTTGCGCAAGGAGTTCGACTTCAGCCCCGGCGGCATCATCGACGAGTTGAATCTGCGCCGCCCCATCTACGCGCAGACGACGGCGTACGGCCACTTCGGCCGGCCGGATTTGGATTTGCCCTGGGAATCGATTCGGAAGTAGCCCCTCGCCGCGGTGTGGGCAAACGCAGATTTCGCAGGCCATCCATTGGACGCGCTATCGTCGGCGCGGCAGAGGATAGCGCTCCTTCCCCGTGATTTCACAGATTGAGCCGACATCGGCCCCGATTTAGGGGACCGCCTTGCAAGGTCGCCTCGTATTGCTGGCGGCCCAACACAAGCTGCCAACTTACGGGCCGCGGCCAAGTGCCACGAGCATTGGCTCTTGCGTCATCCAACGATTCTGCGGAATCTGCGTTCAGCCTGGCGGCCGTGCCGAGGAACTAAATCTGCGCGATTTGCCGAATTGGGGAATCAGGCAAATCCGCCCCCATCCGGCGAATCAGATTTGGCGAATCAGGCGGCCATCGAGTTGATGGCGATGTGCCCGGTTTCGCCGCACTTGGGGCAGGCGCGGAAGTCCACGTCGCGCGGGCGGCCACCGTAGACGCCGACGACGATGTCCTCCTTGCAGTTGCCGCACAGGTAGTTGATCTCGTGCAGGGAGCCAGCAGGCAGCGTGCGCTCGACGGGGGTGGTGCCGGGCAGGGGCAACGCGGATTCGTCGCCGCACACTGGGCAGGTGAAGCCGACGCGGCGGCGGCTGAGGAACGACTCGCTGCCGAACTGGAAGACCGAGCTGCAGTTGTCGCACTCCATCCAGGCGCGTTCCAGGGCCTTGATCTGGTTGATGTCCTCAAGTTGGCGCCGGCGGCTAACCAAGAGCAGGATGCCCCAAACGAGGAGGCCTACGTAGGCCGGCAGGAGGAACCACTGGTAGTCCGAGCCGTTGAAGACCATGTCCCACACGGTGGCGGCCAGGACGGCGATGCCCAACACGAGGACGAGGACATACATGACGCGGCGGCGGCGCACGTTGGCGCGCAGCGCCCGGTAGCGGGCTATCTTTGCATCGCGTTCGGCTTGCGCCTGGGCCTGCTTCTCGGCCTTCATGCGGCCCTTGCGCTCGCGCGGGGTCTCATCCGCGGGGGGTGCGGCGCCGACGACGACGTTCTGCGTCACAGGGACCACCTCACGGCGAGGCCGATGATGCAAAGGACAAGAACCGCCAGGAACCCGCCAGCGGACATGCCGAGGTAGCCGAAGTCCGAGGTCAAGCAGTCGACTGCGTCGCTGCTGTCGTTGTCCGCGCATTTGTCCTCCGTCGTGGTCGAGCTGCTTGAGGAACTCCGGCTGGTGCTGCTGGATGTAGAACTGGACGAACTCGAGCTACTGGACGACGAGGAGGACGAGGAGGAATTGGTGCCGCCCACGGCCGGGTCTGTCGGGGCCGGGTCGTCCTTGTCGTTGGTGCCGTCGCCGTCCGTGTCGGCCTTCGTCGGATCGGTGCCGAGAGCGCATTCCTGGCCGTTGGTGAGGCCGTCGCCGTCGGGGTCGCCGGTGGCATTGGCTGTAGAGTTTGTGGCGCCGAAGTACTGCAATTCGCAGGTGTTGTTGAGACCGTCGCCGTCGAGGTCGTCGGGGTCAGGCGTTGGACCGCCGCCGAAGACGTAGTCCGTTCCGGCCCCTTCGTTGGGGGCGCGATCCGTGATTGTATCGGGAACCGTGCCCAACAAGGCCGCAGTCGTCGTGACGAATAGGTTGGTCGCCACGGCACCACTCGTCGGGTTTCCGATGGCTGACTTGAGGACGTTCATGACGACGAGGCTGTCGCCGGCGATGGTTGCGGTGTTGGTGACCCCGCCCACGGCCACACCAGCCGAACCGATTGGGGCTGGCGCGCCGCTGTCCTGGCTTGCGATGGCATCGTAGGCCGTGCCTCCAATCTCAAAGTGGAAAGTGTACGTGGTCTTCGATGTCGTGGAGGCCGCTCCCGTCCCTTGAATTTGGATGTTGAAGTTCAGGCTGGTCGCCGTATCGGTGTCAATCCAGCCGAAGAGCAGGTCGGCGTTCAGGCCGACCGTGGTGCCGGCCGGAGGCTGCTGGGAGATGGGAACTTCCCCCGCCACGGACTGGTCGTTGGCGGGATCCGCGATTTCGGGCGCCGCCTGCGTGCCTGCGCTCACCGGCTGGACCAAACTCATCGCGAAGGTGGCGAAAAGGAGCATCCAAAGCGACAGCCGGACGGCTGCGGTGCCCGACGGGCTTTGCATGTCCGTCCTGACCCCCCTGGCCGCTATGAAGGTTCTTATGCTTCTCCAGAGGGAGCCGCCTGGTCAGGCCGCAGATTTCCTGCGCCCGAACCAGCTCTTGCGGACTGAGGGTTTCGTGTCCTTGGCGCCGCGGACGGCGGCCTTGGTGTCGGCCTTGCGGACGCTGGCGCTGTCGGTCAGCTTGTCCTTGGGGTCCCACTCCTCGCCTTCGATGCGTTTGGCGGAGCCCTTGAGCGTCTTCGGCTGGTAGCCAAAGTGGGACCCGCAGTATTTGCTTCCCTCGCGCGCCGAGTTACGGCACTGCTTGCCCCCCTCGGTCAGGGCGGAGCACTGCGGGCGGTAGCCGGCCTCAGCGGCGGCGGGCGTCAGGTTCTCCCCGTCCGGTCCGCTGCCTTTCTTCAGGAACGGCAGGCCCGTGCGTTCGTTGACGCCGACGTGGTAGCCCAACGGCTTGGCGCACATGGAGCCCGATTTCGGCTTCTTCTTGGCGAAGAAGTAGATGGTGCGCTTGCCGCCTTCGTTCTTGAGCTGGACGACCTTGTGGTAGAGGGTGTAGCCGTTGTAGATGAACGGGATGCCGGAGGACACGGGGCGCGCCGGGGCCGGAATGCGGCGCGGCGGGTTCTCGCGCAGGGCGCGGATGGGCGCCGGCGGGATGGGGCGGACCTCCTGGAACTCCATGGGCCGCGCCTCGACAGGGGCCGCAACCTCGCGAACGACTTCTTGCACGACGACGCGCTCGCCGGCCGGCTCGTCGCGGCCCGTCATGAAAAACAGGATGAGCGCGATGACGACGAAGACGCCGAACGCGACGAGGAGGTACAGCGTCCAGTCCGAGTTGTTGCCGAAGTAGTCGTACAGGAGCATGCCCAACAAGGCAAGGTCGAAGAGGACCGTGAGGGCCAGCAGGGTTCGGAGGGTGGTTCGCTTCATGGGAGGGCCTTCATCATTTCCGGGCGAGGGCGAAGAGGCAGAGGGTGGCGATGACGGCAAACATGGGGGCGCCGGCGTACAGCTCGACGCGCTTGTCGTCGGCATCGTGGTCGTGCCCGTCATTGACGAGTGGGGCGACATCCGAGCCGTCGTCGTGGCCGTCGCCATCAGTGTCGGCCTCGTTGGGGTCCGTTCCGGCAGCATGCTCGGCGGCGTTGGTTAAGCCGTCTGCGTCGGGATCGCCGGTGCCCGTTTGGGCCGTCGTGGAATTGAAGTGCGTCCGTTCCCAGCGGTCCGGCAGGCCATCCCGGTCCAGGTCGGTGGTGGCGTTCTCTGGGGCACCGGGCTTCAAGGGATCGAGGGGGAACGGGTCCTCCTTGTCGTTGAGGCCGTCGCCGTCGGTGTCGGCCTTCGTGGCGTTCGTGCCCTTTGCGAACTCGGCCGTGTTGTTGAGGCCGTCTCCGTCCGGGTCGCCGGTGCCGTTCTGCGCCGTGAGGTTGCCGAACTGCTGCAACTCCACGGTGTCGTTGAGGCCGTCGCCGTCGGAGTCGCCGGGGGTGCCCGTCGGTCCGCCGCTGCCAACCGAATAGGAGATGCCCGCGTCCGCGCCGTCGTCGGGGGCGGTGTCGGTTGCCGCAACCACCGCCTGAAGCGGGGGCGGCAAGCCGCCTTCCGCCTCGATGTGGCATCCGGTGAGTTCGGTGACCCCGGCGAGAACGGCCTTTGGCACGGTCAGAGTGATGACGCCGTCGGCAAGGACCGCTGCGGTCGAGGCGCCGCCCGGGGTCGGCTGGTCGGCCGAGGAGGTGGCGCTCGCCTCAACCTCGACGGCACCGGCGGTGCAATGGAAATTCCACGTATAGGGCCCCCCGGCCCCGTCCGTGCCAGCGCCCGAAATCTGGATGTTGAAGAGCAGGCTCTCCCCCTCCTCGGCAATCCAACCCGCCACGACGTCGGCGCTGGTGAATCCGGCCTCGTTGACTGGTGCGACGAGGACCTCCTGGTCGCCGGCGGCATCGGTGATCTCAGGGGCCTCCGGCGTCCCGGCCTGCGCGGCGGGCACCCACGCCGCGAGCGCGAGGGCCAACGCCAAGGCGGGGAACGCTGCGAAGGCGAGACGGGACATAGACAAGGCCCAACCGGGGCTCTCCCTTGAAAGGCTTTCAGTGCACGCGCTGCCCCAGGTCCGACGCCGGTCAACTACGCGGTCGCTTCGGTCTCGTTCTGCTCGTCGCCGAAGAGGCGGTCGACCATCCACGAGGCATCGAACGGCTTCAGGTCGGGGTAGTCTTGGCCAACCCCGACGAAGATGAGGGGCTTGTTGATTGTGTAGGCGACGGAGAGCGCGGCGCCGCCCTTGGCATCGACGTCGACCTTGGTGAGGATGACGCCGCCGATGTCGACGACCTCGTCGAACTTGCGCGCCTGTTCCACCGCGTCGTTGCCGGCCAGGGAGTCTCCGACGAAGACGACGAGGTCGGGGTTGGCGACGCGGCGAACTTTGTCCATCTCGTCCATGAGGCTGCGGTTGTTCTGCATCCGACCCGCAGTGTCGAGCAACACGACGTCCTTGTGGCGCGCCTTGGCGTGCTCGATGGCGTCGTAGGCGACCGCGGCGGGGTCGGCGCCGGCCTTGTGCTTGATGACGTTGACGCCGAGGCGCTCGCCATGCAGCGCCAACTGCTCGATGGCGCCGGCGCGGAACGTGTCCCCAGCGGCCATGCAGCACGTGATTCCCTGCTGCTTGAGGCGGTAGGCGATGCGGCCGATGCTGGTCGTCTTGCCGGTGCCGTTGACTCCGACGAACATGACGACGATGGGGCGCTTCGGGCCGGCCAGCTTGTCGCGGATGAACTTGTCAAAGTCGAGCGGGTTGACCTGCAGGACGCGCTTGATGGCCGTGCGCAGGACGAGTTCGACGACGTCCTCGGGCTTCTTGCCGCCGACGTTGAGGGTGAGCAGTTGCTCCTTGACGTTGGCCTTGATGGCCTCGATGACCGGGAGAGCGACGTCGGATTCCAGGAGGCCAATCTCGAGCTCCCACAGAATCTCGTCGAGGACGGCGTCGTTGATGGTGAACTTCGTGGCCATCGCCGCAGGGGCCGAGATTTCCACGACCTTCTCGACGTCCTTCTGGATGGCGACGGCCTCGCTGAGTTCACGGGCCAGACGGGCCTCAATCTCAGCGTCGGAGTGCATTTTCCGGCCCGGTTGCGGCTTGGGCTGCGGCGCAGGCGCGGGCTTGGCGGGCGCGACGGGAGCGGGAGCCGGCACGGGCGGCGGCGCAGGCTTGGGGACTTCGGGGACTGCGATGGGTGCGACAGCCGGTTCCGGCGTCCATTCAGGTTGAACGGTTGGCGACGGCTCGGACAAGGAAGGCACGGACGCCGCAGAATCTGCTTCTTGCTCCGCGGGCGCCGTTTCCGACATCGCCTCGGCAACGACGGCCGGCGCGGGTTCAGGCGGCGTGATGGGAGCGCTCGGAGCGGGCGGCGGCGTGGGGGCAACCGGCGCGGGCGCTGCAACGGGTGCCGGCGCGGCCGGCTTGCCTTTGGCCATCTCCTGCTGCAGCTCTTTCTCGAGCTGGTCGCCGAGCTGCTTTTCGACCTCGTCCTCGAGCTTCTTGCTGACGCCCTTCAGCTTGGCGCGCAGAGAGTCGAAGAGGCCCACGGCCCGCGCGATGTGGGCGTTCTACAAGAGGGTTGGCGACCCGGCCGATGGCGGAAGCATTCAATCTCTGAGTCGAACCCGGCACCCGCCCGGCCATCTGCGGATGGCCGGCCGGTCCGCTCGCTGCCCTCGCTAGCCCGGGTCCGATTCCCTGTCCCGCACGAGCAGCGCGCCGGACGCGCGCTCCGCGCGTCGGTGCGGGCGGTGAGTGCGGACACCGGGAATCGAACCCGGGCATGGAGCTTGGGAAGCTCCAGTCATACCATTAGACCATGTCCGCGAGGTCAGGGCTGCTGGAATTGGGAGAGGCGCTCGTTGATTTGGGCCGCGACGTTGGCCAACTGCTCGGCCTGGGCGCTGGCCTCTTGGAACTGGACCGTGATGGCCTTGACGCGCTCCTCGAGGGCGACTGCGACCTCGCCGGCCTTGTCCTCAGTGAAGTAGCCAGCACCCAGCGGCATGAGCACCGGTTGGGCGCCGTTTACGGTCGCCGCGACGTGCACGCCGGCGCCGAGGGGGAGCATGATGTCCTGCGGACCGGTTGCGTCGGCCATTGCGCGCAAGGCTGCGGCGGCCTGCTGGGCCTCGACGAGCGCCCCTTCCAGCGTCGCAAGGCGGCGGTCGACGCGCTGCAGCTCACGCTGCACGAGGTCGAACTGGGCGGCGAGCTGGCGCGGGTCGTCGGCGGGTTCGTCGCCGTCGTGGCCGTGGACGTGGCCGGGCTGGCCGTGCGCGGGGTTCGCGGGCACGGAAGCCCTAGCGGTGGAGGCCGAGCTCGTGGCGGACGATGGCGTCCGTGACGTCGTCGCCGGAGATGGCCTTCGCGGTGCCGATGGCGACCTGGCGGCGGTTGACGCCGTGGCGCGAACCGAGGGTGGCGTAGACGCGGTCCTTGGCGCCGGCCTCGTTGGCGGCGGCGACCTGGATGGTGAAGTGCTGGCGGACGCGGCCCATTTGGAAGTCGCCGTCGACCTGGAAGGCCTTGGTGGCCTTGGCGGGGGCGGACTTGGTGGCGGGCTTGGCGGTGGCGGTGGTCATGGGGAGTCTCTCCTTAGTCTAGGAATCCGAGGGCTTCGTCGATGCGTCCCAGCTCGATGCCAGTGGTGCGCGAGCCGGCCGCGACGCCGTTTTGGTTGGCGGCAATGCCGGCGCCCACCAGGCCGTGGCCGTGGTTGACGGTCCCGATGCGGGCTGGCGCATGCAGGGCTTTCTTGATAAACGCAAGTTCGGCGTCGCTGGCCAGCGGGTGGACAAGCACGCCCTTGTTGGTGGCGAAGCCGGCGGTGCCGACGGTGGGCAGGCCGGCGATGGTGGCACGCCCGACCTCGACGTTGAGGGCCTCCGCGATGGCGCTCACGGCCTTGTCCGGGAGTTCGGGGTGGACGACGGCGCCGTGGTCGTTGCACAACACGTTGTTGCCGGCGGCGTTGAGGCGGCTCTGCTCAAGGCGCGTGACCTTGAGGCCGCACTTCTCGAACACCGCGATTTCTTCGTCGGAGGCGAAGTCGGCGACGACGGCGCCGAACTTGTTGGCGGCGACGAGGGAGCCGATGAGCGGCGAACCGCCGATGCTGGCCTCGATGGCCTTGTGGCCGAGGGCGTCCTCGAGGTCCTTGACATTGATGGCCGTGATGCCCAGCGGCACGAAGAGGTGGGCGCTGGTGGCGCGGACGTAGACTCCGACGTTTGAGTTGCCGAAGGGGTCCAGACGCTTGAACACGGGATTCACCAGGGATGAAGGGATGAGGGAAGAGAGGCGAATTGCCTACTCCTTCTTGGCGGCCTTGGCCTTCTTCTCGTCGGCCTCGGCGTCCGCGGCGGCGGCCTCGAGGGCCGGCTGCGCCTTGACGTCAGCGACATCGGTTTCGCCGGCCAGGATGGCGTGGGCGTCGTCGATGTACTGCTTGGCCTTCTCGTCGGTGCCGCCGATGGCCTTGAGGACCTCGGCGACGTCGGCGTGGGCCAAGTCGCCCAGCGTCTTGATGCCGGCCGCCTCGAGTTTCTCGGCGGTGGCGGGGCCGACGCCCTTGACGTCGGTGACGGGGCGGTCAGAGCCCTCGTGCTGGTGGCCGCCTTCGCCCTCAACGGGTTCGGGGGCCTTCAGCACCGGGGCCTCGGCGGCCTTGGCGCGGCGCTCTTCGAGCGTGGTGCGGATGGAGCCGGTCGCGGTGCTCTCGGGGAGGGTGACCTCGACGACGCCGTCGTTGAAGCGGGTGGCACGCACGCGGATGCGGCTGGGGATGTGGTACTTCCCGTTCTGCCACAGCAGCTCGTTCACGGTGGAGTCGAGCCAGATGGTCTCGCTCTTCATGTGGCGGCTGAGGAAGCGCTTGACGTCGCGGATAGCCAAGTCGGCTCGGCGCGAGCGAACGAGGTCCTTCGTCTTGCGCAGGGGGATGGTGTAGATGCGCTCGAGTTCGGTGGTCTTGTCGGCCATACAATCACTCCTTCAGGTGGTTCTTGCGCCAGCTGCGGCGGTGCGGGTGCGAGGTGAAGCGCTGGCTAGTCCGGATCATGATCCAGGCCGGCACACGGCGATTGCTCTTTTCCGCGCGCATAAGGCGGAGTTTCTTTCCGAGGGGCTTCTTGCTGGCCATGTCATTCCCACCGATTGGGGTCCGCTTGAGGGGAGAGGTTGGGGAGAAGGGTCACTTGCGGGTGATTTTGATGTCGCGCCCTTCGGACGGGACCTGGGCCAAGATGGTCCTGAGGTCGGCGTCCGTGAGGCGCCGCTGCAGCCGTCCCTGCTGGGCGAGGGACACCAGTTGCCTGGTGACGGCCTCGGCCAATTCGGGCCGGCTCATGCGGATGCGCGTGAGGCGCTCTCGCGCCTCGGAATCCAGGATCTGCTGCAGCATCCGGTCCATGGCCGCCTGCTCTTGGGCTGCGGCCTGGGCGGATGCCTGGGCCTGCGCGTCGGGATCCTGGTCCGATGCGAGTGCCCGTTCTCGGGCTTGGAGTTCCCTTAGGCGCTTCTGTCGAAGCGCCTCCAGGTCGTCCATGCCCGTCCTTCCCTAGTACTTCGCCAGGGCCGGGATGTCCTTCTGGACGCCAGCGCGCACGGCGTGCGCGGCGTTGTCCATGAGGCCGCGTCCCTTGGCGGTCACGATGCGGCCCTTGGCCTGGACGGTTTGCACGAGACCAGCGGCCTCGAGCTGCTGCAAGGCTTCGCGGGCGATGCTGCCCGAGCCCTTGGCGGCCTTGTTCGGGCGGTTGCCGCGGTCGCGGAAGCCGCCGAAATGGGCGCGCAGGGTCTCGGTGCCGACGGGTCCGTCCATGTACACCTTGCGCAGGATGGCGGCGACACGGGTCTGCCACCAGTCTTCCTGCACCGGGGGCTTCTCGACGTGGACGCCAGTCTTGGCGAACTCCGACCACTCGGGAGCTTGAACTTCTTTGATCTCAAGCAACCGCCTGGCGGCTTCGTCGATCAGCTTGGTTGCGGGGACGTCATAGACGGTAGTCATCGTCAGTCTCCAGGGACGCAAGACGCGCCGAAGAGGGGGGGGTATAAACCCGTTTGCTCGCCGGGACAGGAGGGGACAGAAGGGCGCGGAGCCGGTAGCCGGTTCACGGCCGGAAGAAGACCGCGGTGTGGCCGCGCGTCTCGATGAGCAGGCTGTTGGTTCCCTCGGCCAGGGCCTGGGCCTGGTTGGTGTCGCTGGCGCCGCCTTCCGTGGCCGCGGGCAGGAGGCGGACCTTGACCAGCTTGCGCTTCTTGAGTTGGGCCGACAACTCCTCGATGGTGGCCGGGGTGACGCCGTTCTTGCCGACGTGCAGGCTGACGTCAATCTGCTGCGCCTCGGCGCGCTTCTGCTGAATCTGCGAGTTGGTGAGTTTGTCCATGGTTAGGCCTCCGTCTCCGAGCCGGCGGGCTTCGGGCGAGTGTGAAGGGGGCGGCGCGCCACGGCGCCGCAGCGCAGGCAGGTCGTGGCGAGGCGGCCGCCAGAGAAGCGCGTGCGGCTGGTGACGGCGGTGCGGAAAGCGCCGCAGCCACGGCAGACCTGGGCCTTGGCATCGGCGGGAAGCCCCGTCTGGTACTTCTGGGCGAGGCGCAGCGAGATTGCAGCGTAGCGGTCGGGCAGGGCGGACGCAGCGTCGGCCAGATGCTCGGACCGAGCCCGCGCCAGGAGCGTGCGGATGCGACGCTCGGCCACGGCGCGCTCCTCCCCCTTGTCGCGCCGCTTCGCCATGCGCATTCCAGGAAGCGGTCCGTTATGAGGCTGGCGGGCCTGGGCCGCGCCAACAATGCAACGGGCCGCCAACGTGTGGGACCGCTTCTACCGCCACCACGAGGCGCCGTGGCGCGGCGAGCGCCCCGTGGCGGACCTTCTGCCCCTCATGGGCGCCGGCCCTGTGCTCGAACTCGGCTGCGGCAACGGCAAGTTGCTGCGGCCGCTGCGCGCGGCGGGCATCGACGCCATCGGGTTGGACGTGGCCTTCCATGCCTTGCGTCGTCTCGCCGCCGGGACGCCCCGCGTCCTAGCCGACGCCGCAATCCTGCCGTTCCGGGACGCCGCCTTCACGGCGGTGCTTGACGTCCATTGCACGGGGCACCTCGGAGCGGAAGGCCGCGCGCAAGCCGCGCGGGAGGCCGCGCGCGTGCTGCGCCCTGGAGGCCACCTCGTCGTCGAACGGCTGACTCCGGCGGACCTGCGTGCCTCGCAAGGCAAGCCCGTCGACGGCGAACCCGGCATGAAGGAAGTCGAAGACGGGCGGCGCACGCACTTCGCGTTCGCCGAGGAGCTTGAGGCGGCGTTCGCTGTCGCCGGGTTCACGCCTCTCGGGGGCGATGTGACGCGCCGGGAGCCGGGCCACGGCGGCCGCCAGGTCGTGCGCGAATCGGTCCGGCTGGCGTTCCGGCTGGACGCCCCGACTTGACGCGGCCAATCCTCGGTGCCGCCCAGCCTACTTGGCGCGGCGCGGAGCCGTCGGAACGTCTGCGACGCCTTCGACGAGGGCGATGAACTCCAGGTTGGCGGCGCCCTTGGGGGCCTTGGCGCTCGTCGCCGTGACGAGGACGGCCTGACGGGTGCCTTGCGCGGCGTCGTGCGGCGCGATAATGACGAGGCTGAGTTCCTGCGCCTGCCCAGGTTCGAGCACGAGTTCGGGGACCGGCAGGAACGCCGCCCAGCCCTCCTGCACCGCGGAGACGGCCAGCAACACGGTGTCGGTGTCGCGAGCCAGTCCTTCAATGCGGAACGGGAAGGCGACCTTGCCTCCGGGCACCACAGACAGTTCGCGTGTGTCGGAGGCCAAGCGCACCAAGGCGCGGCGTGCGGACACGGTAAGGATGACGGCGACGAGGACGGCCGCAACAAGCAGGAGCAGCACGACGTAGATCCACGGCCCGAGGGTTTCCATCACGTTGCGCGTGAGGGAGTTGCGGACCTCGATGCGCAGAGGGGCACTGTCGGTGGCGGTCTGCGCCGTCTGGGGGTTCTGCCCGAGGATGGGGTCGAGACCTTCGAGCGGGGAGACCAGCACGGCGATGACGGTCAGGGCCGCTTCTTTGCTGTCGGCGTCGGGCGCAACCTGGACCTTGATCTTGACGGCCTGCGAGGCGCCCGGGGCCAACTCGAAGCTGGATGGCTCGGCGCTGACGGTCCATCCGGCCGGGATGCCATCGATGGTCACGGCGACGTCGGCCTTCGACTGTTGCTCGATGCCCGGAACCAGCGGACTGTTGTTCTTGACGGTGAACTCGAAGGTCACCTGGTCGACGCTCACGGTCCCGCTGTCGGCCTTGCCCGAAATCTCGACGGCGGGGCTGGTCGACGGCGTCTGCGCCTGGATGGACGCTGCCGCAAGCAGGGCCACCAGGAGAATCAGGAGGGGGCTGGCCGCGATGCGCACGACAAGCCATTTGTGCCGGGGTCTTGAAAGGCATGGTGGCCAAGGCCCCCGCCGCCAACCTCTTGAGCCGGACGGGCCCTCGACGGGCGTTGACGCGGATGCTCTACATGGAAGGCGGGTTGGAGCGCTGCTATGACCGCACGTTCTCGGCGCGCGTCCTCGAGGCCAAGCCGGACTACGTCATCCTCGACCAGACCTTGTTCTACCCGCTGGGTGGGGGTCAGGAATGGGATACCGGACTCCTGCGCGTCGCCGACGGCCGGGAGGCTCGCGTGGCCGAGGTCACCAAACGCGGACCGGTCAAGCATGTCCTGGGTCCTGGCCACGTCCTGCAGGCCGGCGACGAAGTGCAGGGCACGATTGACTGGAGTCGCCGATACGCGCACATGCGCATGCACACGGCGCAGCACCTGGTGTCCGGACTTGCCTACGAGTTGTTCGGCGGCCCGCGCACGGTGGGCAACCAGATCCACGCCGAGCGCAGCCGCATCGACTTCAACCCGGTGAACTTCACCAACGAGATGCTCAAAGACCTCGAGTCGGCCTCCAACGACGCCATCCGGGCCGGGTACGCCGTCGCCACGTCGAGCATGACGCGGGACGAGGTCAACGCCGAGCTGCCGCCGGAGCGAACCAACATGGACCTCCTGCCGAAATCGGTGACCGACTTGCGCGTCATCCGCATCGGCAGCGACATCGATTTGTGCCCTTGCGCCGGCACCCATGTCCAGAACACGAAGGAGATTGGCGAGGTGCGCATCCTGTCGCGGACCTCGAAGGGCTCGGGGACGCAGCGCATCGAGTACACCCTCGAGGCCCCGCCTGGTTCCACCTGAACCGGCCCCCTCCAAACCACTCCCCCAAGGCAATAGAAGCAATAGAATATTGAGATTAGGGTCTTGTCGGGGCCCAGTTCGTGCTCTATTGAGACTATGGGATTCAAGGAATGGATCATCCCGCAGGACCGCGTCTTCTACGATCTGCTGGAACGCCTCGGCAAGCACACGCACGACATCACGGCCGAGTTCAAGTTCCTCATGTCGCACTGGAGCAACCTCGAGGTCGAGCGCCAGAAGATCAAAGCCATCGAGCATGAGGCCGACACGGTCATGCACGACATCTTCGACCGCCTCAACCGGACCTTCATCACGCCGCTCGACCGCGAGGACATCGCGCGTCTGGCTCACTCGCTCGACGAGGTCATCGACGCCATCTACGCCGCGACGAACCGCCTCGTCCTGTTCAACATCCCCGAGCCCACGCCGGAGATGATGCAGTTCACCAACATCCTGGAGGCCCAGGTGAAGGAGCTCGTCGGCGGCATCAACTCGTTGCGCAAACCGTCCACGATGGCGAAGGCCATCCTGCCGCACGCCGTCGAGATGCACCGTCTCGAGAACGACGCGGACAAGCTGCTCTACAAGATCACGGCGGAGCTGTTCAAGGGAACCGACGCCGTCCACATCATGAAGTACAAGGAACTGTACGAATTCCTCGAGTACGCCACGGACAGCTGCGAGGACGTCGCCAACGTCCTGCAGGACGTCGTCCGCAAGCACGGGTAGGCGCCAAATGATCGACTGGCTGGCCCTTGGGCCCTTGCTCATCTTTGCCATCCTGGTGGCGTTGATCTTCGACTTCTACAACGGCTTGCATGACGCGGCCAATTCCATCGCGACCGTCGTCGCCACGCGCGCCCTGCCGGTGTGGGCGGCCCTCATCCTCGCGAGCGCCGCCAACTTTGTGGGCGCCTTCTGGGGACTCGAGGTGGCGAACACGGTCGGCAAGATCATTCCGGTGGAAATCGTCACCGTGCACATGATCATCGCCGCCTTGCTGGGCGCGATCTTCTGGAGCGTGCTGACGGTCATCCTGGGGCTGCCCATCTCGAGCAGCCACTCCCTCATCGGCGGCCTGCTTGGCGCAGCCATCGCGGCAGCCGGCTTTGGCGCCATCGACTGGCCGACCGGGGCATCCATGGCACCGACGTGGGCCGTCCTGTGGTCAGGCGCCTGGAAAGGGGCCATCCTGGGCTTGGTGGTAGGTCTGCTGGCGCGCAAGAAAAACCCGCTGCCGTATGTGTTCCTCGGCGCCTGGTTCGTCTCGGCCGTCTATCTCGTCTGGGCCATTTTCACGGAGTCCATCAAGATTCCCCGCCTCGGCGCGACGGTCCTGTTCATCGCGTACAGCCCCTTCATCGGCTTCTGTCTCGCCTTCATCTCGGGCGCCCTCATCACCTGGGTCGTGTACAAAGCGCCGGCGGGCAAGGTCAAGGGCGTCTTCCGCGTGCTGCAGATCGGCTCGTCCGCGTTCTACTCGCTTGGGCATGGCCGCAACGACGCGCAGAAGACCATGGGCGTCATCGCCGCGCTGCTCATCGCCGGCGGCGTGACGGCCGAGTTCCATGTGCCGCGCGAAGTCATCTTCGCGTCCGGCGCCGCCATCGCGTTGGGCACCATCCTGGGCGGCTACAAGATTGTGCGCACGATGGGAACCAAATTGACCCACCTTGACACACGACAGGGGTTCATCGCGGAGACGTCCAGCGCGCTCGGCTTGCACTTCATGGCCGAGCATGGCGTCCCGGTTTCGACGACCCACAGCATCACGGGCGCCATCCTCGGCGTCGGGGCATTGCAGCGCATTTCGGCGGTCTCGTGGGGGACGGCGCGCCGCATCGTCATGGCCTGGATCATCACCATCCCCCTGGCGGCCGGCGTTGCCGCAGTGTGCTATTGGGGCCTCGATTTCGTCCTGTAATGGCTAAGGGCCCTCTAACAATATTCTATATAGAATCAAGGGCAATGCCCTATCCAATATAGTGGACAGTCATGGTCATGGAACTACGAAAGATCCAGGTCACGGGCGGGTCGACGCACGTGGTGAGCCTGCCGAAGAAGTGGGTCGACCGCACCGGACTCGGACGCTCCGACACCGTCGCCATCCATGAGGAACCCGATGGTTCCCTGCTGCTCATTCCGCACTCGGAAGGAAAGATGGCCAGCCGCACCCTGACGGTCAACCTCCCCGACCTCCCCTCCGAGGAGGAGGTCATCCGCCGCCTGGTGGGCGCCTACCTCGCGGGTGCCGACGAGATCCATATCCGCTCGGCGCACAAAATGGACCCGAAGGTCCGCCAGATCATCCGCGACATCACGCGCGACCTGGTCGGCGTCGAGATCCTCGAGGAGTCGGCCAACGCGATGACGCTGCAGGACCTCGTCGGGGTCGCCGACATGGACCTGCGCAAGACCCTCACCCGCATGCAGCGCATCGCCCGCATCATGTACGACGACGCGGTAACCGCTTTGCAGGCCCGCGACATCGAAAGCGCCCACCTGGTGGCGCAGCGTGATGATGAGCTGGACCGCCTGTTGTGGATGGTCTCCAAGCAGATGCACGCCCTCCTGGAACAGCCGCGCCTGGCCGCCAAGCTTTCGGTTCGCCCCGCGGAGGCCCTCAACCTGTTCCTTGCCGCCCGTTCCCTGGAACGCATGGGCGACCACGCCGCGAAGATCTGCCAAAACGTCGTCGAACTCAAGGGCGACACGGTGCCCAAGGCCGTCATCGAGAACCTCGTGGCACAGGCCGACACCGTGCGCAAAATCTGGGACGACGCGTTCACCAGCCTGAAGCGCCCCGACTTCGACACCGCCAGCGCCGCCGCCGACCGTGGCGAAGAGGCCGCCAAGTGGCGCAAGACATTCCCGGCCCTGGTGCGCGGCCTCGACTACGAATCGGTCGGGCCTCTCGTGCTCATCGCCGACTCCATCGACCGCACCCGTGGCTACGCCATCGACCTCGCGGAGACGGCGATGAACCAGACCTTCCAGCAGCTCGGCAACCAGAAGCCCAACTGATTGCCGGATTCCGCCTGATTCGCCGGATTCGGCTGGCCGTTTGGCCTTGCCAACCATCCAATCGCCTCCACCCGTCAAATGGTTCCATGGGCTGCATCGGAAAGCAACCCTTATCCCCACTTTCTGAGGTCTACGGGATGGATGGGAATGCAACAAGCGGAGGCTTTGCCATGCTAAAGCTCATGAGCGCCAGCCTCGCCAAGTGGCTGGGCGGATTCTTCGGGAAGAAGCACGCGCGCATTGGCATCTACGGGCCGCCCAATGCCGGCAAGACGACCCTGGCGAACCGCATCGCCCGCGACTTCACCGGCGAGACCATCGGCTCCGCCAGCCCCGTGCCACACGAAACGCGTCGCGTCCGCAAGAAGGCCGACATCGAGCTCAAGTCCAACGGCTCCCGCCTGCACATCGACGTCATCGTCACGCCCGGCATCGCCACCCAAATCGACTTCCACGAGTTCGTCGAGGACCACGGCATGAACGAGGAGGAGGCCCGCCGCCGCGCCAAGGAAGCCACCGAGGGCGTCATCGAGGCCATCCGCTGGCTCGACGACGTCGACGGCGTCCTGTTGGTGATGGATTGCGCAGAAGATCCCTTCACGCAGGTCAACGTCACCATCCTGGGCAACCTCGAGGCGCGCAAGCTCCCCGTCATCATCATCGCCAACAAGATCGACTTGGCCGAGGCCAGCCCCGCGACTCTCAAAGCCGCCTTCCCGCAGCACCCCGTGGTCCCCGTCTCCGCCGGCGAGGGCACCAACATGGACGCGCTGTACGAGGCCATCACCAAGCACTTCCGGTGACCGCATGAGCCCGCCACCCCCGCCGACCGCCGCCAGCACCGTGGGACAACAGCTCATGGCCGCCGCGCCCGCCATCCACCTCATCAGCCACGAGACCGTGGAACGCATGGGCACCGAGGAGAAGATCCGATTCATCCTCGACGAAGTCGAGGCCGGCAAGGTCCTCGTCCTGGAGCGCGGTCTCACCCCGCAAGAGGAAGCCAAGCTCATCGAGCAGACGATGCGCGAGGTCGACCCCGACCACTTCATCGGCATCGAGATGCAAAGCTACGGCATGGACCGCGGCAAGAACCTGCTGCAGCGCGTCGCCATGGGCGGCCCGCGCCCCCGCATGGCCGTCATCGGCCCCGCCAGTCTCCTCAAGCTCGTGTCGAAAGACAACGAGAAAATCGTCACGAAGATCATCGGCCAGGACGGCAAGCCCACTCCGGCGGCCTGAGCATGGCCCACCAATGCCTCACCTGCGGCCACCTGTTTCCGGAAGGCTCCAGCGCCATCCTGCAGGGTTGCCCAGGTTGCAAGGGCACCCGCTTCTTCTACACGCAAGCGCCGCTGCCGGAGGCCGAACGCATGGCCCTGGCTGACCGCGCGCAGAAGGACCTGCGCCAAGTCGTCGCCGAACTGCTCAAGTCGAGCGCCGAAGGCGACAGCGACCTGCAGAAGAAAATGAAGTCCGGCCAGCTGCGCCCGGCGGACTTGCGCGGCCTCGTCAAGCAGGTCGCCGAGACGCAGGCCCGCGCCGAACGCAACGCCCAACCCAACTGGGAAAACCCGGACGTCAAGCCGTTCGTCGTGCACGCCAAGGTCGAGGCGGCCAAGGCGCGCATCGAAGCGGAACTGAAGGAGGCCTCCAAGGCCCCCGTGCACCCGGACACCGTCAACATCCGCAAGCCGGGACAGTACGAGATCGACGTCGGCGCCCTACTGGAAGGAAACCCCATCGTCGTCCACCGCGACGGCGCGTACCACATCCACCTGGCGAGCCTGTTCGACCAAGGCCGCTCCAAGGCCTGACCTTCGGCCACGACGCCGAGGCCGGAAACCTTCATCGACTGGCGCGCCCCATCGGGAGGTCGTGCCTGCGCCGCCCGAGCTCCCGGAGGCCTGGGCCACGCCGCCGAAGTCCGCCACTGCGGCCCCGCGGCCCGACGCCTTCACCCTCGAACTGCCGCAGTCGAAGGCCATCGCGCGCCTGCGCTACGAGGAGACCGACCGCGCCCTCGTCGTCGAGTTTCGCAACGGCACCGTGTACCGCTACTTCGGCGTCTCGCGCGACGACTACACCAAACTGGCCACCTCGGCGTCGCCAGGGGCGCGCTTCAACCAGGACATCCAGCCGTACCACGAGTTCGAGCGCTTGGCTTGATTCGACGGAGGGCCGGGATTCGCCGGATGTTGCAACGGGAGCAACGGAATCCGGCGAATCCGGGCAGCAATCCGGGAATCAGGGCAGGGTGCGCAGCCTTCTTATCGGGACCCTTTGTGGCGCGGATTGCGTCGACCTGGGGAACCGGGCAACCGGTCACGGGCTCATGGTCTAGCGGTTATGACAGCGCTCTCACACAGCGCAGGTCACCGGTTCAAATCCGGTTGAGCCCACTGCCGACGCCCCTCCAACAGGATTGAGGCTTGTTTGGTGGGTCCGCCCGCAGCGGACCCGCCAGCGGTTTCGAAAGGGCGCAGCCCTTTCGGTTCAAATCCGGTTGAGCCCACTGCCCGCGTCCACGGACAACGGCTAAATGGGGTCCCCAAGTCGGCGCACCAAGCACCCAGACCCGCGCGTCGGGGTGGTGACCGTGGGACCGGCGAGGCCGGGACCACCGAAGAAAGCCCGAGTAGTGTAGCGGCCTATCATGGGACCCTGTCACGGTTCCGACCTGGGTTCAAATCCCAGCTCGGGCGCTTTCCAGCACGGCGGCGGTTCAGGGGAACACGCGGCTCAGCAGCATCAGGAGCATGGCGGTTGCGACCATCGTGACGCCGTGGAGTCCGGCCTTGCCGAGTTTCTGGCCCATCGCGCCGATTTGCGCGGATTGCTCCTTGGTCGGGTGGCCCTTGAGGCTCTTGCACAACGCGATGAGCTTGCGCTCCGTTGGCATGTTGACCGTCAGGCCATGGAGGAAGGCCAGGACCGCCATGATGGAACCGAGGGTCAGCCACAGGCCCCGCCCGCTGAACGTCTCGATGGAATCGTCGGCCATGAGCTGGCCGTAGAGCGCTCCGCCGAACAGAATTGTAAGAATCCCCGAGATGGCAAAGAAGCGACCGATGCCGCCCTTCTGCATGAGGGCGACCACGAAGCCGCCGGCCGCCGGCCCTGCTGCCATGAGTCCGCGCCCGATGACGAGGACCTGGTAGACGCCGGCGCCGAACCACAGGCTGGCGAACAGGACATGGCCGAGAATGAGCAGGCCGTAAGGCTCGAATCCCATGGCACGGCGGACGCGCCCCTCGAAAGAAGGCCTTGCCGCTCCTATCGGGGTCGGGGCCGGGCAATGCCTAAATACGGCCCCCTTGTCGGCCGCCAAGCCCAAGAGGGATTGCCATGGCGAAGAACCCAGCCCGCATGTACCGCAAGATCATGCAGCACGCCTACACCCGCCGTGAATACATGGGCGGCGTGCCGGGCAACCGCATCATCCAGTTCGAGTCGGGCGTCGCCACCGGCGACTTCCCGATCCGCCTCACCCTCATCGCCGAGGAACGCGGCCAGATCCGCCACACGGCCCTCGAGGCCATGCGTCAGACGGCCGTCCGTGCCCTCGACGCCGGCGTCGGCCGCGAGAACTACCACTTGCAGGTCCGCGTCTACCCGCACCACGTCCTGCGCCAGAACAAGCAGGCGTCGGGCGCCGGCGCCGACCGCGTCTCGATGGGCATGCGCCTAGCCTTCGGCAAGGCCATCGGCACGGCCGCCCGTGTCGAGGCCGGCCAGCCCATCCTGCAGGTCCGCGTGACCGCCAAGGGCGTCGCCGCGGCCAAGGAGGCCTTCCGCAAGGCCTACAACAAGGTTGCAACGCCTTGCCACATCGACATCGAGGGCCTGGACCTCACGGCCGCTGCCCCGATTGCCGAAACCGCCTAGAACCCCCCGTCGCCATCGCCCTTCGGGTGACCGGTTGAACGCGCGCAGCTCGGCCTTGGCCGTGGTTGGCATCGCTCTGATGGCCAGCGCAGCCGCTCTCGGCGCCCTGCTGGTGCACGACGGCGAGGTCGCCGCCGAATCCGACTTGACCAAGGCCTCCCCGGGCGACTCCGTGCGCCTCAAGGGCAGCCCCGAGCCGTTTGCGCCGACCGCCCCACTGCGCACATGGCGATCCGTCTTGCCTTTGCTGGACAACTTCACGTACACGCTCAGCGACCCGGCCGCCGGCGTCGAACTGCTGCTCACGTCGTCCGCCGAGGCTCCCGATGGCGTGGTCTTGGCCACTGGCACGGTCGGCTACGTCGCCCCCCACCCGGACGGCTCCGGCCGCCTGCTGGTCATCGTCGACGTCCACGACTGGGACGAGCCGATTCTTTTCGGGTGACGGCGTGGATCCCTGGTTGGCCGTCATCACCCTCGGCCTCACGGGCCTGTCGGTCTTCGCGTACGCCGTGCGGGCACTGGACCTCCTCGGCGCCGTGGCCTCGTTCTTCCTCGGCCTCGAGGTCGCCCTTCTCGGCGGCATCCCCTGGCTGGTGCTCATGACCCTCTTCCCAGTGCTGGGCGTCCTGGCGACGCGCATCGGGTACCGCCGCAAGGCCGAGCGCCGGGTCGCCGAGGCGGCCGGCGGCGAGCGCGGAGTGGGAAACGTGTTGGGGAACGGGCTCGGCCCGGCGCTTGCGGCCCTCGCACTCCTGTTCGAGCCGCTGGTGCCGGAGCGCGCCGCAGCGCTCGCCTTCGCCACGGCGTTGGCCGCCGTCACCGCCGACACTCTGGCGTCCGAGATTGGCGTGCTGTCGCGCCGCGCGCGGCGCATCCTGCCGCCGTTCGGGGCCCTGCCGGCCGGCACCAACGGCGCCGTCAGCCTGGCCGGCCAACTGGCGGCCCTCGTCGGGGCCTGCGCCATCGCCGTGGCGGCGGCCGTGCTGCTCGATCTCCCGTTGACGCTGGCCTGGATTCCGCTCGTGGGCGGGTTCCTCGGCTGCCAACTCGATTCCATTCTCGGGGCCACCCTCGAGCGCGACGAGGGCCGTCCCGGCCCCTTGTCGAAGCAGGACGTCAACTTCATCGCCAGCGCCGTGCCCGCGTTCATCGTGCTCGTCGTGGCGACGCTCACGTTGTAATGGCGGCTCTCGTGGGGACCGTGGATTGAGCGGTCCCCCGAAGCTCAAGTGGCCGTTGTGCTTGCGACGCACGATGGACGCCGCAGCCAAGAAGCACGCCTTGCGTCTGGTGCCCTACGGCCTCTACCTGGCCGGCAGCCGCCACGCCGACGGCCACACCGCCGTAAGCCTCGTCTCGTGGTTCACCCAGACTAGTTTCGAACCCTGCCTGGTGGTCCTCGGCATGCACCGCGAGGGCGAGGCGTTCAAGGGCGTGCAGGAGACGGGCGTCCTGGCCGTGAATCTTCTCGGCTCTGCGCAGAAGGACCTCGTCAAGCCATTCTACAAGCATGTCGTCGTCGCCGACGGAAAAGCCGGCCCGCTGTCCGTCACGCACGGTGCGGCAACGGGCTGTCCCCTCTTGCCCGACCTCCCAGCCAGCCTTGAACTCAAAGTCAAGCAGGTGCTCGAACTCGGCGAGCACGCCACGGTCATCTTCGAAGTCGTCGAGGCGCACGTCCAGCACAAGGACCTCGCCGCGCTCGACCACAAGACCGCGGGTCTGCACTACGCAGGTTGAGCCAAGGCCACCCAGCAACGGTTCCTCCAGGAGAAGCTCCCCCACCGGCTTTTATCAGGGCCCTCCGTCGCCGCAAACGATGCCCGTCACGGCCGTCATCGGGACCCAATGGGGCGACGAGGGAAAGGGCAAGGTCGTCGACTACCTCGCCGAGCGCGCCAAGTTCGTCGTGCGGTTCCAGGGCGGCAACAACGCCGGCCACACCATCGTCGTCGACGGGCAGACGTACAAGCTCCATCTCCTGCCGTCCGGCGTCGTCTCCGGCAAGGCCGGCATCATCGGCAACGGCTGCGTCGTCGACCCGTTCGTGCTCGTGCAGGAAATCCAGCAGCTGCAGGAACGCGGCCTGCGCTTCGACCTCTACCTGTCGGACCGCGCGCACCTCATCCTGCCTTACCACGGCGCCCTCGACAAGGCCGAAGAAGACGCCAAGGGCGGCAAGAAGGTCGGCACGACGGGGCGCGGCATCGGGCCGTGCTACGCTGACAAGGCCAGCCGCACTGGCGTCCAAGCCGGCGACCTCCTGCACCCCGCTCGCCTGGCCGAAAAAATCGCGCTCAACACGGCGACGAAGAACGCCGTCCTCAAGGCGCTGGGCTCCAAGGAGCATCTGACCGCCGAAGCCATCCTCGAGCAGCTGCAGGCCGTCATCCCCGTCCTCAAGCCGTACATCACGGACACCGTCAAGCTCCTGCAGGACGCCGTCGCCGACGATGAATCGGTCCTCCTCGAGGGCGCCCAAGGCGCCATGCTCGACATCGACCACGGCACGTTCCCCTTCGTCACCTCGTCGGCCACCGCCTCGGGCGGCATGTGCTCCGGCTCGGGCCTCGCGCCGCGCGACATCGGCGACGTCGTCGGCGTCGTCAAGGCGTACACGACACGCGTCGGCGGCGGTCCGTTCCCGACCGAGCTCAGCCTCGAGGAAGGCGTCGGGCAACACATGTCGCAAGTCGGCCAAGAAGTCGGAACGACCACCGGGCGCAAGCGCCGCTGCGGCTGGCTCGACCTCGTCGTCGTCAACCACGCCGTGCGGCTGTGCGGCGTCACGCACCTCGCCGTCACCAAGGTCGATGTGCTCTCCGGCGTCGGCTCCGTCAAGGTCTGCGTGGCCTACCAGCTGCCCGACGGCCGCAAGATCACCCACGTCCCCTCCGACCCGGACGAGTTTGCCGCAGTGAAACCCATCTACGAGGAGTTCGACGGCTGGGGCGACCTCGGCGACGGCTCCTGGGAATCCCTGCCCAAGGAGGCGCGCGAGTTCCTGCAGTTCATGCGCGAGAAGACCGGGGCCGCCATCAAGCTCGTCGGCATCGGGCCGGCGCGCGACCAGACGGTGCTGCGCTAGCACGAAACGGCCTTCGCTCTTCAAGCTCAGGCACGTTTCGCGCTTGGCGGGTCCTTCGGACCCCCCACGGCCCGCAACGCTTCGCGGCGGGCAAACCGCTGACGGACTCTGTTGGATTCGGCTACCCGTACCCGTGGAAGCCCGCATCCACCGGCAATCCAAGCGACGATGTGTACGCCAGTTGCTCCAGCCGCGCGGCCAGCGATTCAACCTGCTCAAGGACCTTAGCGACCTCGGCGTCGGAGAGACGGTAGTGCTGGTGGCGCCCGTCCTTGCGGCAGACCACGAGACCTGCCTCGCGCAGCGTCCCCAGATGGTGGCTGATGTTGCTCTGTTCATCGTCCAAAGCCGCGATGAGCTGGGTGACCGTGCGGTCGCCCTTGCGCAGCTCGTCCAGGATGGCGTGCCGAGTCCCTTCGGACACGAGTCTCAGGAGGGCAACGGCATCCATGAACAGAGATTCATGGGCTTGGCTTGAAGGTGCCGCTTCACTCGAGGAGCAGGAGCAGCGCCATGGCCGCGACGCCGCCAGCCACGCCGAGGAGGATGGCCTTGGCGTGCCGGTCGCCGGCGTGGTGGTGCAGCTCGGGGACCAAGTCCGCGGCGGCGATGTAGAGGAACCCGCCCGCCGTGAGGGGAATCGCCCAGCGCTCGACCGTCTCCAGCGGGAACGGCAGCAGGAAGAACAAGGCTGCCCCCGCGACGGAAGTGAGGGCGGTCGCGCCGTTCCACATCAAGGCGCGACGACGCGACATGCCGGAGCGCAGCAGGACCGCGAAGTCGCCGAGTTCCTGGGGAATCTCGTGCAGCACGACCGCGACCGTTGTAGCCAGGCCAAGCCGGAGATCGACCGTGTACGCGGCAGCCAGGACGGCGCCGTCGAGGAAGTTGTGCACGCCGTCGCCGATGAGGTTCATCCAACCGAACGGCGCCACGCGTCCGTGCGCATCGGTGTGCGAATGGCCATGCTCCTGCTCCAGGGCCTCGCCGTGCGCGTGCTGGGCGCGCAGGAAGACCTCGAGGAGGAAGAAGACCATGAAACCGGCCAGGACCAAGATGGCCATCCTGAGCGGGAACCCGCCCCACAGCTCGGCCGCCTCGGGCAAAAGGTGCAGGAAGGCATCGCCCAGGAGGGCGCCGGCCGCCACCGCCACCAACGCCAGGATGGCGCTGTGCGAGCGCAGCCAACGCCAACCGGCGGCGGCGCCGACGAGGCTGATGAGGCTGACGACCGCCACGGCCGCGAAGGCGTAGGCCCAACTTTGCATGACCCCGGCGACGGAGTTGACTTCATAACATCTTGCTAGGAATTATGAAGAGCGGGGGGTTCGGGTTCGCAATGACCACCGTCCTGAGCGCCAGCCTACCCGACGACCTGGTGGCCGAACTGGACGCCGCCATCGCCGGAGGCTCCTACCGGGGGCGCAGCGAATTCGTCCGCGCCGCCGTCCGCGACCGCCTCGCCACCGGCCATCCGCCGACGGGCAAGCACGTCCACGGCTCCATCACGGTCCTGTACCCGCACGAGAAGGAGGCCCGCATCTCCGAAGTCCGGCACGCGTTCCACGATGTCGTCCTCAGCCTCATGCACACCCACTGCGAACCCGAGACGTGCATGGATGTCCTCCTGGTGGGCGGCTCACCGCAACGGGTGCAGGACCTGGCGGCGACCCTGGAACGGATGCGTGATGTCCGGAGGAGCCGGCTGGTCGTCATGGCGTAGCCTCAAGTCGCCCCCGCCGACTCGCCCCTCGTGTCTGAGAAGCCGTTCCACGATCCGCACGTGGGTCTGTCGCGCATCTACACCAAGACCGGCGACAAGGGGGAGACGTCACTGGTCGGAGGCCAGCGCGTCCCCAAGGACGACATGCGCATCGAGGCGTACGGAACCGTCGATGAATTGAACGCCTTCGTTGGCCTGGCACGCACCGCGGCCCTCGACTCGCAGGGCAAGGCCGACGCCATGGCCGCTGCCCTGCTGCGTGTCCAACACCAACTGTTCAACCTCGGCTCCGTGCTCTCCACGCTGCCCGGCGACCTCCACCCTAAACAGCCAAGGACGACGGAGGCTGACATCGCCTGGCTGGAGTCCGAGATGGATGCCCGCACGGCCAAACTCCCCGCACTGCGCTCCTTCGTGCTCCCCGGCGGCTCGCGCCTGAACGGCCTGCTGCACATCGCCCGCACGGTGTGCCGTCGCGCCGAGCGGGTGGCCGTTGGTCTGCATCGCAACGGCGGATGCGGAGATGTCGAAGTGCGGTACCTCAACCGGTTGTCGGATGCCCTGTTCGTGTGGTCACGGGCGGCCAGCCACGACCTCGGCGTCCCCGAAACTCTCTGGGAACCGAACAAGGCATGACGCGCCGCCGCGTCATGAACGAACGCGCCCGTTGGATTTCCCGAGCGCGGTGCAACCCTCCTTTCGCCATCGGCGTCGTCGGCGTGGGAACACGACGTGGTCGGTGTTGCCGTCGGAAGACGTTGATTCGGCATTGAACAGGAACGGCGCCGAGCGTAAGTTCTTCCCCGCCTTAGGCACTCGGCTGGCTGCATGGCCACCTCCGCCACCGGCACGACCCCCGAACGGCAAGCCTTCGCCCTCCCCGGCATCGTGGGCCTGCTGATCATCCTCCTGTGCGGCGGCGGGGCCGTCACCCTCATCCTGCTCGGAGTCGGTCTCGGCTCCGGCGGCCTCGTCATCCCGGGCGTCCTTTTGGGCATCGCCGCATTCCTCTCCATCGGCGGCCTCTTCGTCATCCAACCCAACCAGGCCGAAGTGCTCGTCTTCTTGGGCCGCTACCGTGGCACGGTGCACAAGGACGGCTGGTACTGGACCAACCCGTTCACCGCCAAGCGCAAGCTCAGCCTGCGCGTGCAGAACTTCAACACGCCAACCTTGAAGGTCAACGACGCCGACGGAAACCCCATCGAGATTGCGGCCGTCGTCGTGTGGCGCGTTGCCGACACCGCGCGGGCCACCTTCGACGTCGAGAACTACGGCCAATTCATCCAGGTGCAGGCGGAGACGGCAGTCCGGCACATCGCCAACGAGTACCCGTACGACGTCGGCGCCGACCCGAAATCCGCAACGCTGCGCGGCAGTGCCGACCAAGTGTCCAAGACCCTCAACGTGGAATTGCAAAGCCGCCTCAACGTGGCCGGCATTCAAGTCGTCGAGACGCGGTTGACGCATCTCGCCTACAGTCCGGAGATCGCTGGCGCCATGCTGCAGCGCCAGCAGGCCGCCGCCATCATCGCGGCGCGCCAACGCATCGCCACCGGCGCGGTGGGCATCGTCGAGACCGTCCTCAAGGATCTCGCAAAGAACGGAGCCATCAAACTGTCGCCGACCGAGAAAGCCCAGATGGTGACAAGCCTCCTCGTCGTGCTGACGTCAGATCGTGGCGCGCAGCCTGTGCTCGCGACGGCCACGAGCCCGTAGCTAGTCGTGGCGAACCAACAAGAAGAGAGGAAAGAAGGGAAAAGGAACCGACGACGGGCGTTAGGCCGCGCGGCGGCGCATGAAGGCGACCATGAGGCCGAGCAGGCCAAGGACCGCCAAGGGGCCGACGCCGGGAATACCCGACTTCGTGCTAGCGACCGCGTTTCCGCTGCCTTGGGTTTCCAACAAGTGGGTTTCCAGTTGCGCGATGCGGGCTTCAAGGGCCGCGACTTGCGAGGAGTCCGCCCCGGACGATGAGGCCCCCTGCACATCAAGGCGAACCTTCGATCCGCTGACTTCCAGCACGATCGGACCGCCGAACTCTGGGGTCGGGACCGAGATGAGGACCTCGCCCCCTTCGCCTGGCGCGAGGACCGGGGTGATGCGCACATCGACGATGACGCCATCGATCTTGGTCACCAAGACGCCCTGGCCCGTGCCAGTGCCGTCGTTGGAGAACTTCACGGTGATCTTGTAGTCCTCGCCGGCAACGGGCTGCTCCGAAGGAAGCAGGATTGCGCTGGGGACGACCAGCGGCTGCTGGTTGCTGACGCCGACGATGCCGATGCGGACCGAGTTGACGGGGATGGGGCTCTGTGCCGCCAGGCCGGCGGCGGAGGCCGGAACCAAGTACCAGCCGTTGCCTTCGCGTTCAGACAAGCTCCACGTGCGCGCGGCAGGGGTCGTGCCAGCCACGATGGCAGGGCCGGTGGCCGTGTCGCGGTTGACGATGAAGTCTGCATCGTTGGCAAAGACGAAGCCGGGCTGGAGGGTGCCGGTTGGCGTGATCCGGATGGTCCAGGAACCGGTGGTCGTGCTAGGCGCTAGCCCGCGCGTCGTGCCGGTCATCGTGGTGATGAAGACCGGGTCGGTCCGGTCGTACTTTCCGCTTCCGTTGGGGTCGCCGTATCGGACTTCGACCGCGCGCTCCGTGTAGGTGGCCAGCTGCTCCACGATGTCGGCGTCTGTGATGGCCGTTCCAACGGCCTTGCCCTGGCAGGGGGTCATCCGAATGTCCTTCGTGTACACGACACCCGTCGCAGGCAATGCGACGACAGGGCGGGCCGTTCCGCCATCCGTGTTGTCCATCATGAGAAGGACGCAGTTGTCGCGCACGTCGCCAACGACACCAGCGTCGAACTCCATGACGCGCACCGCACCGGACACGCGCTTCGTCAGGGGCAGGTAATCGAAGTCGCCGACCTTGACGCGGGTGCCGTAGGTACCGAGTTGGGCATTCTGAATCTGCGCGAAGGCCGTAGGGGCGACGACCAGCGCTACAAGGGCAAGCGTCGCTGCGAGGCGCAATGTGCGGCCGGGGATTGTCTGCATAGGAGGTATCTCCAGCCGCTAGGCCACGCGACGGTGCTTCAGGGTTCCCTCCAGAAACTCTGGACTGGCCACTGGCAGCAATTGACCAATTGTGACTATTGAGGCAAATCCTAGGGGGATTCCCTGTGTGACATTGAGAAATCATAGACTATTGAGGATACTCTCAAGGTGGACGCCGGGGCCTTGGCGCTCACCCGACAGGGGTATCCATCATGACCACCCGCCTCCTTTCCAGCCTCGCCTTGGCCGCCGTCTGCGCCATGGTCCTCGCCGGCTGCACCAGCGCAGACCCGGACGCCGACTCCGGCACCGAGACCACGACGGGCACCAGCTCCACGACCAGCAGCTCCGGCAGCCAACCCAGCTGCACGTCCAGCGGCTCCCGCGTCACCATCAACCAAGCCGGCAGCTCCACGGTCCTGCCCATCGCTGAAGCCTGGGCCGAAGAGTTCGGCTCCTGCCTGAACGCCAACATCGTCGTCGGTGGCGGCGGCTCCAGCTCCGGCATCCAGAAGTTCTGCCGCGGCGAGCTCGACATCGGCGACGCCAGCCGCCCAATCAAGCAGTCGGAGATCGACACCTGCCGGGCCATTGGCATCGACCCGGTCGAGTTCACGGTCGCCATCGATGGCCTTTCCGTCGTCGTCTCCGACTCGAACTCGTTCGTGGACTGCCTTACGGTGGCCCAGCTCAACAAGATCTGGACCGCCGACAAGTCGAAGCAGGTCAGCAACTGGAAGGACCTGAACCCGGCCTGGCCCGACCAGACGATCCGCCTCTTTGGCCCCGGCACCGACTCCGGCACGCTGGACTACTTCCGCGAGGTCATCATTCGCGCCTTCGACGGCAGCACCGCCGAGCTGCGCAGCGACTTCACCCCGAGCGAAGACGACAACGTCCTCGTCCAGGGCGTCGCCTCGAGCCAGTACGCCCTCGGCTACTTCGGCCTCGCCTACTTCGAAGAGAACCAGGACAAACTCAACGTCGTTAAGGTCGATGCCGGCAAAGGCGCCGGCTGCGTCGAGCCCACGCCGGCCGACGTCGAATCGGGCAAGTACGCCCCGCTCAGCCGACCCATCTTCATGTACGTGGATGGCATCCCCACGGGCACCCTGAAGGCCTACTTTGAGCAGGGTTACTCCACCGACGGCCAGGACATCGTCGAGGAAGTCGGCTACATCCGCCTCCCGCCGGCCAAGCTCGACGAGATGCGCGCTAAGCTAGGGTAGTCCGCCTAGCGCTTCCTTCTTCCCTTCTTCCTTCCTCCCCCGTTCTAGTCCCTGCGTGCCGCCATGCCTCCTGAGATGCCGTCCGCACACGCCAACCAGCGTGCAGCGGCTGCGGCCCCCGACGGGTTCGCGCTGCGCTCGCACCGGTTTCTCCTCAACTTGTGGCTGGAACGCGGCATCGTCGGCGTCCTCTTCCTCGCCGCGAGCATCGCCGCGCTGGCCACGGCGGCCATCTTTTGGACCATGGCCGACAATGGCCGGGAATTCTTCAGCGCGGTCTCCCTCCGGGAATTCCTCCTGAGCAAGACCTGGGCGCCGGACTTTCAGCCGCGCCAATATGGCATTCGTCCGCTCCTGACCGGCACCATCAAGATCGCCTTCGGCGCGGCGGTCATCGGCGTTCCCTTCGGCGTCGGTTCGGCCCTCTACATCTCCGAGTTCGCCTCACCGCGAGCCCGCGCCATCCTGAAGCCAGCCATCGAACTCCTGGCGGGAATCCCCTCCATCGTGTTCGGTATCGTGGCGCTCTTCGTCATTGGCCCCTTCATCCAGGACTTGTTCAACCTGCCCACCGTCTTCTCGGCCCTTGCTGCGACGCTGGCGCTGGCCGTGATGGTCGTCCCGATCATCTGCTCCATCGCAGAGGACGCGCTGCGAGCCGTCCCCCGCGAGCTGCGCGAAGGGGCCATGGCCCTCGGCTCGACGAAATGGGAATCGACGTGGCAGGTCGTGCTGCCCGCCGCCCGTTCCGGCATCAGCGCCGCCACCATCCTCGGGTTTAGCCGCGCCGTGGGCGAGACCATGGTCGTGACGATGGCCGCCGGACTGGTGCCGACGAACTCGTGGAGTTACCTCGTCCCGTCGCAGACCATTACGGCGTTCATCGCAAACCGCGCCGCCGGCGACCTCCCGGCGGGATCCGTTGCTTACCTCTCCATCTTCGCCGTCGGCTTGGCTCTCTTCGTCATCACGTTCGCCATCAACCTGGTGGCGGAATTCATCCTGGCCCGGTACCGCAAGAGGTTCGCATGATCCCCGACCCCAGCGCCAACCCAGCCGAGGGGCTCGGCCAGATTTCCGGGGCCCGCCGCCTACGCGGCCGGCTGGGAATCGGTCTCCTTTCCCTGGCGGCCTTGACCTCGTTGGCGGTCTTGGCCTGGCTCCTTATCCTGATGGTCGGGAAGGGCTGGACCGCCATCGATTGGCAGTTCTTCACGTCGTTCACGTCGCGGTTCGCCGCCAAGGCCGGCATCAAGGCGGCGTTGGTCGGGACCTTGTGGCTTGGCATCTCCAGCATGCTGGTCGCGCTTCCGCTGGGCATCCTGGCCGCCATCTACCTCAACGAGTTCGCGCGCGCCGGACCGGTCACCTCCTTCCTGCGCGCCAGCATCGCCAACCTGGCCGGCGTGCCCAGCGTCGTCTTCGGTATCCTTGGCCTGGCGTTGTTCGTGCGCGCCATGCACCTCGGGTCATCCATCGCCGCCGCGGGCCTTACCCTTGGCCTGCTCACGCTACCCATCGTCATCGTCGTCTCCGAGGAGGCGCTCAAGTCCGTGCCGCGCTCGATCCGCGAGGCCGCGTTCGGACTGGGCGCCAGCCGCTGGCAGACGGTACGCCACCACGTCCTGCCCTACTCGTTGCCCGGAATGCTGACCGGCTCCATCCTTGCCCTCAGCCGCACGATGGGCGAGACCGCCCCCCTCATCATCATCGGCGCTGCCACCGCCATCTTCGCGCTCCCCACTGGATTGACCGGCGACGGCGGTTCCTACACGGCGCTGCCCATCCAGTCCTACTACTGGGCCGAAAACGCCAAGGAAGAATTCCAGACCCTGGCCTGGGGCGGGGTCACGGTCCTCGTGTCCCTCGTGCTCGTCGGCAACCTCGCGGCCATCGTGCTGCGAAACCGCTTCCAGAAACGCTACCGCTGGTGACCCATGAACGCCAACCCCCTTCTGCAGACCCCGGCCACCATGCCCAAGAACCACGTCGCCCCTCCCGCCGCCATGGACGCCACGGTCAGCCAAACGGCGCCCGGAGGGGTCGCGACCCCCGCTAACGCCTTCACCATCCGTGACCTCAATGCGTGGTACGGCGACAAGCAGGCACTCAAGGCCATCAACCTCGACATCCCCGAACGCCAAGTCACGGCCTTCATCGGCCCCTCGGGCTGCGGCAAGTCGACGTTCCTGCGCTGCCTCAACCGCATGAACGACCTCATCCCCGGGGCGCGCGTCGAAGGAGACCTACGCTACCGCGGCATTGACGTTCACGGCAAGGGCGTCGACCCCGCCGTCCTGCGCCGCCGCGTCGGCATGGTGTTCCAGAAGCCCAACCCGTTCCCCAAGTCCATCTTCGAGAACGTCGCCTACGGCCTGCGCCTCGACGGCCAGCTCGACCGCGCCCAAGTCAAGGAGCGCGTCCTGTGGTCCCTGGAAAAATCGCATCTCCTCGGCGAAGTCGAGGCTCGCCTCGACGAACCCGGCACCAGTTTGTCCGGTGGTCAGCAGCAGCGCCTGTGCATCGCCCGCGCCCTCGCGGTCAAGCCGGACGTCATCCTGATGGACGAGCCGTGCAGCGCCCTCGACCCCATCGCGACGGCGAAGATCGAGGACCTCATCGCCGAGCTGCGCGCCGAGTACACGGTCGTCATCGTGACGCACAACATGCAGCAGGCCGCCCGCGTCTCCGACGGGACGGCGTTCTTCTACCTCGGCGAACTGGTCGAGTACGGTGCCACCCGCATGATCTTCGAGAAACCCGCGAACGAGAAAACGGAAGCCTATGTGACCGGGAGGTTCGGCTGATGCGAAGCGAACTCGAACCGACCACGACAGAAGGACCTACGCCGATTCACGGGAGGTTCGGCTGATGCGAAGCGAAGCCGAACCGACCAAGCAAACAGGACATACGCCGACTCACGGGAGGTTTGGCTGATGGCCGGCCGCGAGGTCTTCGTCCACCAGATGGACAAGCTCGACGCCCACGTCCTTGACATGGCCAAACTCGCCAAGTCGATGTTGGGCGACGGCCTCGACGCCCTCGAGGCTCTCGACGTCGACCTGGCCGAGGCGGTTGCCAAGCGAGCGCAGGAGCTGGCGTCCATGGACGAAGCCATCGAGACCGAGGCGCTAGGCATCCTCATGCTGCAAGCGCCCGTCGCCAAGGACCTGCGCCGCATCGGCGCCATCCTGAAACTCATCACCTCCATCAACCGCATCGGACGCTACGGCTACGACATCGCCAAGGTCGTCAAGGTCATCAAGGACCCTCACCCCAAGGCCATCGCCTCCCTGCGCCAAATGTCGCAGGAAGTGGAGCGCATGGTCGACATCGCGCTCGACGCGTTCCAGAAGCGCATCGCTCCCGACACGAAACTCATCATGGAGCTGGAGACCGACGTTGACGCGCAGCGCCATACCGTCTGGCGTTCCTGCCTCACGTACATGGCCGAGGACCCGCGCACCATCGAGGCCTGTGCCCACATCATGATGGTGGCGCGCTACCTCGAGCGCTGCGGCGATCATGTCGTCAAGATGGCGGAGAAGCTGCACTACGCGGCGACCGGGCAGCGGATCATTCTGAACTGACGTGCAACGAAACAACTCAACGAGGCGAACCTAAGTCGTCCCTTGAGTGCATAGCTCGTCTTCCAATTTGACCATTCTAATGGTCATAGCCTGCACCAAGTGAATCTTGATTTCTAATTCATCGAGGTCGAAGTCGCGCGATGGCCACGGTTCATCTGGATGTCGTTTACGCAGGGGGTACTGGAGGATGAACTCCTGATTTTGAGGGCCGGAGCCTTGCAGCGGCGGCGCGTGGACCAAGCCGTTCCGATATACTGCCAAGTCTCGAATTTCTTTGGCTAGCTCGGCCATCGTTTTTTGTTGGCCGGGCGATAGTTCGCAAGCTTCTGCAAGTGGACTCAGCAGCCCCGCCATCGCTGTGACTTGGAGTTGCTGCACGACATACTGGACGCGTGGATGCAGTGGAATTGCGGGATGCTTTCGAGGTATCACGAGGGCTGTGACGATTCGCGAGAGCTGATTTTCCAGGAAACCAAAATTGCGGACAAATGTCCCCAACAATCGATCCATACGCTCTTCAATGGCGCGTGACCGAATGGCCGGCGTTTCCTGCTGCTCCGAGTTCGCCATTGAGCAGCCTATGCCGCAACAGGCTTCTTCGCCGTCCACTCCGACATGACGTGGCCGAGGCGCTCGACGCCGATGGCGATCTTGTCGTCGCTCGGGTGGCTGAAGTTGAGGCGCATCGTGTTGAAGCCCTCGTTCGGGTCCGGGTAGAATGACTTGCCGGGCACGAAGGCGACGTCCTTGGCGATGGCGTCCTTGAGCATCTCGATGGTGTTGACGTGCGGAGCCATTTTTGCCCAGGTGAACAGGCCGCCCTGGGACTTGGTCCAATGCGTTCCTTCCTTGGGGAAGTGGCGGTCCATGGCCTTCAGCATGAGGTCGCGCTTCTTGCGGTAGAGGCTGATGATCTCGGGCAGATGGCGGTCGATGAGGCCGCCGGCCAGAAGATCGGCCGCGATGTACTGCGTGAAGGCGTTGGTGCAAAGGTCGACGCTCTGCTTGCTGATGACCATCTTGCGCGTCACGTCGTGCGGCGCCACGGCCCACGCCAGGCGGAAGCCCGGCACGAGGATCTTGCTGAACGTGCCCAGGTAGATGACGCGGCCCTCGCCCTTGTCCATCGAGTGGATGGAGGGGATTTCGTCGCCCTCGAAGCGGAGCTTGCCGTAGGGGTCGTCCTCGACGATGAGGAGGTTGTGCTCGTGCGCCAGCTCGAGGATCTTCTTGCGGCGGCCGGCGGGGATGCTGGTGCCGGTCGGGTTGGCGAACGTCGGCACGAGGTAGAGGAATTTGGGGTGGATGCCCTGGCGCTTCAGGCGTTGCAGGGTCTCGTCCAGCTTCTCCGGGATCACTCCGTCGTCGTCCGAATCCGCGGCGGCGTACTTGGCTCCGAAGTAGTTGAAGGACTGCAGCGCGCCGAGGTAGGTCGGGTTGCCGACCACGAGGGTGTCGCCCCGGTCGATGAAGACGCGGCCCAGGAGGTCAAGGCCTTGCTGCGAGCCGTTGGTGATGAGGACCTCGTCGGGATGGACGTCCATGCCGTCCTTGCGCAGGTGCTCCGCGACCGCTTCGCGCAGCACAGTGACGCCCTCCGTCGTGGAGTACTGCAGTGCCTGCTTGGCGTGGTCGCGCAGGACCCGCTTTGTGGCCTCCTCGACCTCGTGGACCGGGAACGAGGCCGGATTGGGCAGGCCACCCGCGAAACTGATGATGGAGGGTTTCTCCGTGAGCTTGAGCAGCTCGCGGATTTCACTCGCCTTCATCAGGTGGGTGCGGTTCGAGTAGAGGGGACCGAAGTCCACGAAACGGTCCAGGGCCGAATGTGATAAAGAGCTTCGGCCGAATGGCCGTGGAAAAGAACCCCGTACAACCAATTCGTTCAATTCTAAACGAAATCACGTTTGTTGGCCACAGAATTGAACGTGACTAGGCAAAAGCGGCACGCACGGGTCCATTGCTAGTGAACCAGTAAAAGGCCTGCATGGGGCGCGTTGTTCAGCCGTCGACCGGATTGCCGTCCGGATCGTAGACCAGCATGCCGACCTTCAGCTGCTCCGCCTGCTCCGGCGGGATGGGTTCATGCATCGCGCCTTCGCCGAGGATCGCCGAGTTGCCAAACGGGTCCTCGATGATCAGGGTGACCGGCGGCGCCTTGCCGTCGCGCATCATGGCGAACGTGTCCTGCAGGTCCCGGATGCGGTCGCGCATTGCCTCATCTTCGGCGTCCCGCATCAGCTGCGTCAGGATCCGCTCGACGCGGACCATGACGCCTTCGATGTTGCTGACGAACGCCTCCGAAGCGGCGCCGGGTTCGATGGTGATGCCCAGCTCGGGGATGCGCACGGTCCCACTGGACGAGCGCACGACGCGGACCATCATGTCGTCGCCCGTCTTCACGACGTAGGAGTAACGCGTCGGCTCGCGGTGCTCGGTGAGCACGAAATCGGTGTGCCGGTAGCCGCAGCGCTCGCACCGCAGCATGATCTCCAGGCTGGTGCCCATGAAGGGAAGTTCGACCGGCTCGGTCGTGTACTCCAGACCCTTGCCGTCGCAGGAAGGGCACGTGGCTTCCTCGATGGTGGCGTGGGGCACAGGTCGCGGCCAGGCGGCCTCCAAGAAAAGCCTTCGGCCCGGAGTCGTACCGCGCCGCCCACGACGAAGCAGGAATTTCGGGAAACCCGGAAAGTGTGCGGGGAAAGTCCCGCAAATTCCCGTAATTCCGGTTTGGTCTGGAGTGGCGTGGCAAGCGGCGGTGGTTTGAAGGCCGCATCTTGGGTCGTCGCCGCATGGAGGAGCCGCGCATCGTCACCCTGCGGGAGCGACCGGTCGCCGTCGTGCAGCACCGGGGCCCGGTCGAGGCCATCGATGACACGCGCCGTCCCCTCTACCGCCACATGGTGATGAACGAGCTCGTGGGCGGCCCGAGCATCATCCGCTTCCTGGACCAGCCGCAAGGTGAACACCAGGTGGATGCCTTGGTTCTCACGCATCTGGGTTTCGACGGCGACGAGGTCTGCCAGATCGAGACCCTGGCCGGCGGGCGTTACGCGGTGCTCGACTACGAAGGCCACCCCGAGGGACTTGCCAAGGCCCGCGCCCGTCTGCAGGAGTGGGTGCATCGCAAAGGATTGCACGCGGCGGGTCCGGTCCTCCAGGTCCACCTCATGGACCCGATTGACGGCATCGTCGAGGAACAGCTCCAGGTCCCCCTGGCCTGAACCCGCCTTGCAGGGTCGGGAGCCCTTATCACGCCCGAGGCGCGTCGTGGGCCGATGCTCAAGCAGGGCGACGCGGCCCCCGACTTCGTCCTGAAGGACGCGCAGGGCCGCGATGTGCGCCTTTCCGGCTTCTCCGGCTCCGCCATTGTGCTGTACTTCTACCCGAGGGACAACACGCCGGGCTGCACCATCCAGGCCAAGCGGTTCAAGGACCACTACGCCGAAATCGGGGCCCATGGCGCGGTCGTCGTCGGCGTCAGCCTGGATCCCGTCGAGACGCACAAGGAGTTCTCCGACAGCTGCGACCTGCCCTTCCCGCTTCTGGCCGACCCCGACGGCCGCGTGCATGACCTGTATGACGCGTGGCGCACGACGCTCTTGGGCCGCTCCTCGTTGGGAGTCCGCCGCTGCACGTTCCTCATCGACGGCGACGGCATCATCTACGAGGTGTACAAGACCGTCAATGTCTTCACGCACGCCAACACGGTGCTGAAGGACCTGGAACGGCTCAAGGCGCAGAAGGCGTGGGGTCGCCACACCAACGGCGTCGAGAAGGAGCGCAAGCGCCGCAAGAAGGAGACCGACCCGTTCCAGGGCGATGATGTCGTGAAGCGCTGATGGCTTAGAGGTCTGGCTTCGGCCAGAAGGCCGACACAACGAAGAAGAAGAACAGGGCGAGGAGCGCGGCGGCCGCCAGGCCAAGGGCGAGCGCCCTCAGGACTTTGCGCCCCCGGGCCGCCAGCCGCGCCTTGGACTGTGCGACCGCCTCCTCGGCCATTCGGCCCGCCGGCCGCACAAGGTCCGTCGGGGCGCCGAGCGGCTCGACGGCCAGTGCGTCGGCGTCATCCGCCATGCTCAGCCCCCCAGCACCTTGCGTTTGGCCAGCGCGAATTCCTCGTCCGTGAGGCGTCCGCGCTCGTGCAAAGCCACCAAGACCTCCAACTGCTGCGTGACGTTCCCGGCCATCACGGGAGGCGCCATCGCCTCCGATGCGGCTGCGTCTTCCTTCTGCGTGATGAGCACGCTGGCCACTGACGAGGCCAGGGCGCCAATGGTGCCGATTCCCGTGACCATCAAAATCGCGGCGACGAACCGGCCGGTGTCGGTGACCGGCGTGACGTCACCATAGCCCACCGTCGTGACGGTCACGATGGCCCACCAAAGGGCGATGCGGAAGTCCGTGATCTTCGCCAACGGGTCGTTGCGTTCCAGGGCCAGGACCAAGAGGGCGCCGACCAGCGTGATGCTCCCCGCCACGGCGCCAATTTTGAGGATTGAGGATTCCTTGGCGATGCGCTCCCAAGTGCCCAAGGCTTCGCCGAGCCTGCCGAAGACGCGCAGGATGCGCACCAGCCGGAACAGGCGCAGGAAGCGCAGGAACGACGGCACCGGCAGGACCAGCGGCAGCATTCCCAGCAATTCCCAGCCATGGCGCAGTGCGTAGCGGCCCGGAGCGGCATCGTGCCAGACCCGCCACCCCCATTCCCCAACGAAGAACGCCACCAGCGCCAGGTCAAGGATGGCCAGCACGGTGCGGACGGCGGCATCCGACGTCGATTCGTACCAGAACATGATGGCGACCGAGTCAATCAACAGACCGACGAGGACCCAGTCCCAAGCGCCCATCCGGCGCCGGTTCGCCATGTCGCGCCCATCCGGCAAAAGCCGTATAGCCTTGCCCTTGTCCAACGGGTGTGTCCGACTCTCCCGACCGGATGGACCTGCACGAGTTCCGCAATTCCCGCCGTCGCAAGACGGACAACCTCCTGAAGGAGGACCACCGGGACCTCAAACGCTTCTTCGCGCTCGATTCCGCGGCGTACCGCGACCTGACGGCGCAAGGCGGCCTCGACGAGAAGACCAAGGAACTGCTGGGTCTCGTCGCCTCGACGGTATTGCGCTGCAACGACTGCATCGCCTACCACTGCGACCGCTGCGTCGAAGTCGGCTGGACGAAGGCGGAGCTTCTCGACGCGCTCAACGTCGCCCTCGTCGTCGGGGGCAGCATCACCATCCCACACATCCGCACCGTCTGGGAGGTCGTGGAGCAACTGTACGACGAACAAACCGAGAAGGTCAAGGCGCCCGAGCGCGCCAAGGCGCTCGACCACGCGGCCCACGAGATCAAGGCCGGCGCACAGGAACGCAAGCCGTCCACGGCCGCCTTGACGCTCGGCCTCACCCCGTCTGCTGCCGCCCCGCCCCCGTCCGCCGCCGCCAAGACGTCGCGCCACCGCAAGCCGGCGAAGTGAACGGCATGCGGGCCTGGGCGTCGTTTGCATTGATCCTCATCGTGGCCCTTGCAGGTTGCGTTGGCGGCGACGACGGCCCCAGTAGTTCCAATCCCACCGAATCGGCCAGTTCATCCTCTTCGGCCAGCGGCGCTCCGCCGACGACGCAAGGCGTCATCGTGGACCTCCTGCCGGATTTCGCCTTCGAATCGTGCCGCGGCCTTTCCGTGCGGTCGGCGCAGCCCCTCGATCAGGTGCAAGCGCTACTGCCGGAGGGCTTCACGGCGGCATCCGCGCCGGTGGAGCCGGCGGGGACGGCGGTTCTGGGCTTGGACCTCTACGCGTGCGGCAACCTAACGACCCCGGATGCCAGCATCCCAGACACGGTCTTCGGAGTCCTCTATACGCACGTGCTGCGCCCCGTCGACCGCCTTCCAGCCGCCCCGGAGGCAGATGTGCATGAGTACGCGTTCCGCGTGCTGGCGCGCGACGACGTGCTGGCGCGACTGTGGCCGGCCGCTGGCTACGAGACGCGCAACGGCACCGCCGACGTGACCCTCGACCCGGTCGGGGAGGGGCTGCCCTTTGATCCAGGCTTGCGCCTCGGCAACGGCTCCGTCGGCGGCCAGTACTTCGTCCTGGGCTCGGGTTCGCCGGCCATACCACCGGCGCCTTCGTCGGGGAGTTTTGCCCGCTACACCGTTGTCGCCAATGACGAATCGGTGCTGGTCTGGACCGGGACGTACTCCTTCTCCAACCTGCTCATCGGCCAAGGGACGTTCGAGGTCCCCGACGACGATCCGTTCGCGGGCTTCGAGAGCGCCAACAACCTGCCCGGCCTGGCTCGCCTCTTCGAGACGGGAAGCATCCTCGACCAGGATTTGCGCCGTTTCTTCTGATTGGCGGTCGCCTAGACGGAGCGCAGGAAGGACGCGACCCGCGGCACCAGAAGGTCCGGGATGTCTTCTTGCAACCAATGCCCGGCATGGTCGAAGAACACCGGCTTCGGGTGGCTGGGCAGGGCCTCCGAGAACGCCCAGGCGAACCGCTTGCTGAATGCAGGGTCCTTGGCGCCCCACAGGATCTCCGCGGGGACGGTGAGGTTCGGCAGGTCCCGCTCGATGCGCGACAGGGTGTCCCAGTCCGGGTGGCCGGGGCGGTCTGGGATCATGCGGGGCGATTGGACGACGCCGACGCGGGAGGCGGCGGTCGGGAACGGATGGCGGTAGCCGTCCATGACGCTGGGCGGCAGCGGCTTCTGCATGAGCTTGGGGATGAACCGCTCGACGAACAGATTGCGCCGACCATACGCGAACTCGCCGATGCCCGGAGCCTTGAGCAAGCGGAAGCCCAAAGGCAAGCGGATGGGCGCGCGCCGGGTGAACGCCCAGGTGTTGAGGATGACGAGGCCGCTGATGTCCGAGGCGTGGCGCGTGGCGTAGCCGAGGCCGATGGGTCCGCCCCAGTCCTGCACGACAGGGACGACGCGTCGCAGGCCCAGCTCCGAGACGAGTTCCTCCAGGTTCTTGATGTGCTTCTCGAGCGAGTAGTAGCGGGGATCTGAGGGATGGTCGCTGCGACCGAAGCCGGCGTGGTCGACGGCCACCACGCGGGCGACCTTGGAGAGCGACCGAATCCAGTCTCGGTAGAGGAAGCTCCAGGTCGGATTGCCGTGCAGCAGCAGGACCGTCGGCTTGCGGAAGTCGCCGCCCCACTCGACGTAGTGCATCGTCGTGCCGTCCGACAACCGGACGTACCGGTCCTCGAACGGGTAGAGGTCGCCGAGGACCGCGTCGGGGACGCCGTTGCGAACCGCCACGGCCGTCCATCGCCGGGTGGGCTTAAGGGCGGCGTGTTTGGCGCACGGCCGCCCGGCGGACCAGGCCGTTCATCCTGCGATGGTCCGGGCCTGCTCGCGGGTGAACTGCAGCAAGTAGTAGCGGCCACCCGCGCCATTGCCCGTCGAGCCGGAGTTCTTCCAGCCAACGAAGGCTTGGCCGTTGACGACGGCGGCGGTGGAGCCCCCAGCGGCGCGGTTCAGGTAGGTGACTCCGGCCTCGATGGTGTCGAAGAACTGTTTGGCCTCGGCGTCGTCCTCCGTGAACGTTCCGGCGGTGAGGCCGTACTCGACGGCGTTGGCCTGCTTGATGCCCTCAGCGTAGGACTTGACCTCGCCGACGGCGACGAACGGCATGAAAAACTCCTCGCGGAAGACGCGGTGGTCCAATGGCAGGCCCCCGACGATGGTGGGGCGCACGTAGTTGCCCGCCAGGGCCTTGCCCTTGGCGTCCTTGGCGATGCGTACACCGCCAGCCAGGACCTTGCCATTGGATTTCTTGACGTCGGCGAGGACGGAGGCGAAGAACTCCGCCTTGCTCTCGTCGATGACGGGGCCCATGTAGGACGTCTTCAGCCACGGCAGTCCGACCGTGGCGGCCTCGGTGAGCTTGACCAGGCGATCGGTGAACTCCTTGGCGACCTTCTTGTGAACGTAGACACGGCTGCAGGCGGAGCACTTCTGGCCCTGGAAGCCGAAGGCCGAGCGGAAGACGCCTTGCACGGCCTTGTCAAGATCGGCCTTGTCGGAGACGACGATGGCGTTCTTGCCACCCATCTCCGCGATCATCGGCTTGGGGCGGCCGTGTTCGGCGGCGGTCTGCCAGGCCATCATGCCGACCTTCTTGCTGCCGGTGAAGACCAGGCCGTCGACGTCGGGGCTGGTGAGCAGCTCGGTGCTGATGTCATGGTCGGCGGTGGTGAGGAAGTGCAGCGCGGAGTCGGGGATGCCGGCCTTCTTGAGCAGCGAGAAGACCCACCAGCCGGACAGGCAGCCCTTGCCGGATGGCTTGAGGACGGCCGTGTTGCCTGTAATGAGGGCGGCGACGGTCATACCGGCCGTGATGGCGATGGGGAAGTTGAACGGGCAGACGACGGCGAAGACGCCCCACGGCTTGCGGATGCTGCGGCACGACTCCGTCGGGACGGGTTTGCCCATCTCCATGTCGAAGCCGCCCATCTCGCGCATGGTGAGGGCGTAGAAGCGCAGGAAGTCGACGGCCTCGTCGACGTCGATGCTGGCCTCGTAACGCGTCTTGCCCGCCTCCAAGGACATGACGGCGCAGAGGTCGTAGAACGACTCCGTGAACAGATCGGCCGCCTTCTCGATGATGGCGACGCGGTCCTGCCACCGCGTGGCCGACCAGGCGGGGAAACCTTTCTTGGCGGCGGCGATGGCCTTGCGGGCGTCGGTCTTGGTGCCGGCAGCCCAGTGGCCGAGGCAGAGGTCATGCTCGGCGGGGCTCTTGGTGGCGAAGGTGGCCTTGGACTTCGGCGTGAGGCCATCGATGACCAGCGTGTGGACGTTGCCCTTCGGCTTGGACACGGAGGCGCGCACGCGGGCGACGGCCTCGTCGAACAACTGGTCAAACTCGGCCATCGTGCCGTTTTGCGTGTGGCGCCAGAAGGTGTTCTTGTTCTGGAACCGGTTGAAGCGGTCCTCGACGTGGGAGACCGTGGCGCGGTCCTTGCCGACGGTCACGGGATCCAGGGGAACGGACACCTGCTTGGCCATGGCCTGCGCCACAGGCCGCCTCCTGATAACGGCTATTGCGCGGACGTGCGGGGCGGAAAAGGGCTCAAGACCCCCCGGTCGGATGGCCGAGGGAGCCGCATGACCACGCAGCCCACCCCGACTTCCTGGCAGACGACATCCCCGCCGGGCACGACGCCCTTGGCAACGCAGCAGACCAACCCGATGGCTGGCCATGTCAAGGCCATCGCCGTCATCAACCTGGTCTATGCCGGCCTAACCTTCCTGTCGGCCTTGGGCGTCATCTTCGCCTTCGGCATCGGCGCGACAGCCGTCGATGCGTCGGAGCAGTATGGGGCCCCCAGCTGGGTCGCCAACATGCTAGGCGCCATGGCGTTCATCTTCGGGGCCATCTTCGTCGCCGTCGCGGTTCTCTACCTCATGGCGGGCCTGCGCCTGATGTCGTTCCGCCGTTCCGGCAAGGGCCTAGGCATCTTCTCCGCCGTGATGCAGCTCATCGTCGGCCTGTTCACGGTCATGGGCGGCATCGGCATCATCCCCTTGGGCACCGGGGTCTACTCCCTGGTCATCCTGATGCGCAGCGACACCGACCAACTCCTCGCGAGCCCCTAGGTGTCCCAATGAAAACCCTCGTCGACCAGATGTCCATGTACGCCGCTTACCACAAGGACGCCACGAACAAGGCCATCCACTTCGTCTTCGTCCCCCTCATCATCTGGTCCGCCATGGGCCTCCTGGTCCAGATCGGCTCGTGGCCGCTTGGAGCCATGGAGATCACGGTCGCGCATCTCATCGCGGTCGTTCTCCTCGCCTACTACCTCTACCTGGACTTCCCGCTCGGCGTCGCGATGGTGTTCCTCTTCACCGTCATGCTGGTCACCGTCTTGCAGGTCCAGACCGCCCTCGGCCCCGACGCCTGGATGCTGTTCCTCGCCGTCTTCGCCGGGTCCTGGATCGCCCAGCTGGTCGGGCACGCCGCGTTCGAGCACCGCAAGCCCGCCCTGGCCGACAACCTGTTCCAGGTCTTCGTGGCCCCCATCTTCGTGATGGCCGAGTGGGCCTTCACGCTCGGCCTGCGCCGCCAGCTACGCGACGAAGTCGAGCGGGGGATGGTCCAGTACCTGCCCGGGGCCAAGACCGCGGCCTAGGCCACCGACGCGTAGCGTTAAGCGCAGCCTCCTCGTGGGGAGTTTGCCCCGATGACGAGGTTATCCCAGGAGGAGGGATTGATATCCCCAAATGACTGGAAGCTCAACGCGGAGGGGCAATCGGACTTCCAAGAGGAAGTCCGATTGAGCGAGCACCGAAGGTGCGAGCGGACCCGAGTGCCGAAGGCACGAGGGGTCTGACAGAATCCGATTGAGCAAGCGAACGAAGTGAGCGAGCGGACCCGAGTGCCAAAGCACGAGGGGCTTGACCGGATTCCGTCAAGCATGGAACCGAACACCAGACCGGCAACACCCGCCAGCCGTGAAGGAGCACGGCGACGGCGCATTGAAGCGCCATCGGCATGCGCCTTGGGTCATTCGCGCGGAACTCCGGTTGAATGGCAGACACCGCCACGAACCGTGGCCTATCCACAACGGCGACGCGAAGACATTGGATTCGATCCGTCACCAATTCAGCAATCTGCGCGGCTGATTTCCAGGAGGAAATGTGAATGCGCATGCATTGCCGCTGCCAACGCGACCGTTCGGCGTTGCGAGTTCGCGATGACGCGTTCTAACGACTCGCCCGTCACCGTTTCACTCCCCCCACATGCACATTCTTGACCATCGCTCGATGCGCCGACGACCTCGCCTTCGCGTGCAAGAATCAACACGGAAGGCTTTAGTTCGATTTCGAGAGTTAACGTGCAGAAAGGGGGTGACCTGACATGGCTGCCAAGAAGGCTGCACGCAAGACGTCCAAGAAGACGTCGAAGAAGAAGGGAAAGAAGTCGTCGAAGAAGAAGTAATCCGGAAATCCGGATTCACTTCGACTTGATCTTCTCCTCCTTTTTCCTCGGCTTTTTTTGGCGCGCGGCGCCGCGTGACGCGGAATCACCCGTGCTGCGCAACCGCTCGGGCCTTCGCCCTCGCGTCCGCTCGTCGCTTCGCTCCTGGCTGAGGCCGAACCCCATGTTTTCGCGGGGGTTCAGCCTCAGGTTCACCCCTTAAATCACAGAAGGCATCGGCGCGACCTGGAATGAGCCGCAACCTGGATCTGGCTGAGCTTCGCTGGGGCACCGACCTCGTCAAGCGCGGCTTTGCCAAGATGCAGAAAGGCGGCGTCGTCATGGACGTCACCAACGACGCCCAGGCTGCCATCGCCGAGGAGGCCGGCGCCGTCGCCGTCATGGCCCTCGAGCGCGTGCCCGCCGACATCCGCGCCCAAGGCGGCGTGTCGCGCATGAGCGACCCCACGATGATCCAGAAGATCATCGACTCCGTCTCCATCCCCGTCATGGCCAAGTGCCGCATCGGCCACTTCGCCGAGGCGCAGATCCTGCAGTCCCTCGGCGTCGACATGATCGACGAGTCCGAGGTCCTCACCCCTGCTGACCCGTTCTTCCACGTCATCAAGAAGGACTTCACCGTCCCCTTCGTCTGCGGCACCACCAAACTCGGTGAAGCGGTTCGCCGCATCGCCGAGGGCGCCGCCATGATCCGCACCAAGGGCGAGGCCGGCACCGGCGACATCGTCTCCGCCATGCGCCACCGCCGCACCGTCACGCGCGGCATCCAGATGGTGCGCGAAATGGGCGACTCCGACCTCGACAACCTCGCCGAGGTCTTCGTGGCGCGTTACGACCAGCTCAACCAGGCCGTCCTCGAGGACATGGAGGTCGAAGAGGCCGATTTGTCCGGCGCCTACGACATGATGGAGTACGAGGACCTCACCGGCGCCATTCGTGATGTCCTCTCCGATGTGCGCCGTCTCGGCCGCCTGCCCGTCGTCGACTTCACCGCCGGTGGCATCGCAACCCCCGCAGACGCAGCACTCATGATGCAGATGGGCTCCGACGGCGTCTTCGTCGGCTCAGGCATCTTCAAGTCCGGCAATCCCGCCAAGCGGGCCAAAGCCATCGTCGAGGCGACGACGCACTTCGACGACGCCGCCCTCGTGGGCGAAGTCAGCAAGGACCTCGGCGAACCCATGGTCGGCCGCAACTTCGAAGAGTTGACGACGAAGCTGGCGGAACGGGGCTGGTAGTTCCGTCGTTTTCCCGGTGTGGGCAAACGCCCATTCCGCGGAATCCTTGGAAAACGCGGATTCTGCGCAATCTGCGTTCCGCGGGGCTCACCGACGCCGAATCAACGCGACGGCAAGAATCGCCAGGGCCAAAACCGGCCCAATCCCCGGTGTGTCCTTGCCGGCGTCGGGCTCCTCAATCGGGGCGGCCTCCTCGAACGGCGTGGCCGATGCGTTGGACGACGCCCCGCCGGTTGCCGCAGCCCCCGCTTCGTCGAAGCCAACGTCAAACGTCCATACCTTGCCTGCCGGCGGCGCCCCGGCCTGGCCCAGCGCAAGGCCGGTGACGCCCGTCCCGCCGAACGTCGTGACGAACAGCTTGCCCCCATGCGGCCCGAAGCCGTGCGCGATGCGGACGGAACTCGGCTCCTCCAGCCCAGAGGCCAAGACACAGGCCGAACCCGTGGCCGGGTCGAGGCGCAGCAGTTCGCCGCTCAGGTGGGCGGCAATGTAGAGCAGGCCATCAGGACCGAGGGTGAGGTCATCGAGACCCTTGGGCACAGGGTAGCTGGGGTCGCCTTCGGGGTCATGGTAACCCGGCGCGAGATTGGCGATGCCGTACGAGAGGTAGGCGACCACCTCGACTTTCGCCGGATCCGTCGTCGAGAGGCGAAGCACGGGTGAGGCCTGGTCAGCCGGGACGACGGTGTAGAGGGCATCCGAGGCGGGGTCGTAGACGAGACCGTCGGGCCCGTACACGTCTGACCACGGTTTCCAATTGGTCGGGTCCGCGGCCGGGACGCGTACCAAGTCAGGGGGCTGCTCCGGCGGAGCGATGTTGTCGTCGGAGACGTACAGGTTCCCCGCCCCGTCGAAGGCCATGCCGTTGTACACGGGCAGGCCCCTTGCGTACACCTCGAAGGAGGTGGCCGAGGCGTCCGTCGAGCGCTGGATGTCGTTGGCGTCCCCAGCCGTCACCGCCGCGTAGAGTCGGTCGTCCGGGCCCCAGACGATACCGTGCGCATCGAGGGCAATCGTTCCCGCCAGCGTCCCATCCGGCGATACGCGCAGGATGCGGTCCCCTCCGGCGTCGCTGAGGTACAGGCTTCCATTGCCGTCGAACGCGAGGTTTTCCAGGGAGGATTCGTTCTCGAAGAATAAGGTGGGCTGCGGCGCGTCTGCGCAGGCGTCCTGTGTGCCTTGGGCCATGGCAGGCGGTGAGAGGAACGACGCCAGGAGCAGGACCGTCGCGGCGAGGCGGAGCACGGGGTCGCAGCCGACCGACGTCGCTTCAGGCTTGCGCTCGCTATTCCACGACGGTCTGGCCTTCCAGGACCTTGGGTCTGCGCATCGCGACGAGCCAGACGCCGGCAAACACCAAAGCAGCCGCCGGGAGGACCTTCCACTCCAGTCTGGAGCCGAGGATGAAGTAGGCCGCGATGGCCGTGAAGATGGGCTGAACATAGGTGAAGATGGCCACAGTGGAGGCTGGCACATGGCGCAGCACGCGCGTGCTCAGGACATAGGTGAGCACCGTGGCACCGAGGATGATGTAGAGCATCCAGCCCATGGCCTCCTGCGAGGCGCCGGCCAGTTGGCCCCGCAGGCCGAACAGCAGCCCGAGCGGAAGGAAGACGATGGCGCCGACGACGAACATCCACGTCGTGAGGCTGAGGGCGTCGTATTTCTGCGTCATCGGGCGCGCCAGCACCAAGAAGGCCGAGTAGCAGAGGCAGTTGAGCATCACGAGGAAGTCGCCGAGGGCGCCCTTCGGGCTGACTTGGTAACTCGAGCCAATGAGGTAGACGACCCCGGCCAGCGCGACGGCGATGCCGATGGCCCTCTGCGGCCCCAGAGTCTCCTTGCCCATGAGGACTGCCAGACCGTACGTGAAGACCGGAATCGTCGTGATGACGAGGACGGCGTTGACGGCGGTGGTGAACTTGAGGCCGACGATGAAGAGGCCCATGTTCAGCACGACGCCGAGAAGGGACAGCAGCAGCACCCGCTTCCATTCCGTGCGGATCGGGATGGCGTCCTTGACGAGGAACAGGTGCAGGATCAACAGGAAAAACGCTGCCCCCGCCAGGCGCAGGCCCAATACGGGGAAGGCGTCAAGGTCAACGAAGACCTTCTTGGCGGCGACGGGAAAGAGGCCGAAGAGAAGCTGCACCACCAGGAGGGTGAGAGGGTGCTTGGCCTTCTCCATGAGGCGCCGACGGAGGTGGGCGCTTCAAACATATGGGTCCTGGAAGGAGCGCGCGCGGTTCGCGGCTGGATTGGCGCGGCTCCGAAACGCTGATGCCTGGGGCCGGGTGGTCGTGGGCATGCACAAGGCCTCCGCTCTTCTCGCCGTCCTGCTGGTTGCCGGCTGTCTCGGGGGTGGCCCAACGCAGGGCAAGGCCGAGGCCGCCATCGCCGACTGCCGCGATGACCTGCCGACGCAGCACCAATTCTACTTCGGCCCGGCCATGGGGCTCCAGCCCGAACTGCCACCCAGCGGCTACGCTCCCGGGAACTCGTTCAGCAGCGGCTTCCTCACCAACGACTTGAAGGAGTGGCTGTCGGAGCCGCAGGCCGAGGGCCTCTGGCTGGTGGGCAACGTCACCATCGAATACTGGGTTCGCAGCACGGGCACTCCTGCCCCGCTCATCATCGGGGGCCCGACCGGCGAGGGATACCATTTCTTCAACCAGTTCGGCAGCGACCGCACGTTCCAGCCGGCCTACGCTGTCGAGTACTCCGACGCCGTACCGCAGGAGGGCACCATCGACCACTACGTCGAGAACCTGACCTTGGCGCCGGGCGGCTTCGTCGCCGAATCGGGCGACCGCTTCCGCCTCCTCCTCACCGACTTGGCCCTCGACGGCGCCAACGGCGGCGGGCACGATGTTCTGTTCGGCGCAGACCACCCCAGCCGGCTGACGTTCACCGCCAAGTGCTGGCCGGCGCTTGTTTGGCAGCCCGATGAGCTGCTCCTGGACGAGGCTGTGAGCCTGCCCGCCAACCAGGGTCTGCTGACCGGCCAAGTTCCGCCCAGCGACGCCAACCGCATGCAGTTCCAACTCACGCTGCCGCCAGGCACGGGCCGCCTCAACGTGCAGCTGCGCCAAACCAACGACCTGAACCCGGTCAAGGATGACATCGACATCACGCTCCTCGACCGCTCGGGCCAGCCGGCCTGGTCCATCGGCAGCCCGTACTCGGACGAGTCGGGCACCCTCTGGCTCGACAATCTCGAGGCCGCGTTCCCCAGCGGCGAGCTCACCGTCCAGGTGGACAGCTATTCCGGCGTGGGTTACACGGGCCAACTCACCGTGACGCGCAACATCGCCTTCGCTGAGTAGCGCCGCGAGCAGGGCTTATCCGGCCGGCTTCAGTCGCCATCGTCGTGCCCAAGTCCGGCCAGCCGGCGCCAATCCGCGTCGGCGTGCTTGCGGTGCAGGGAGCCGTCAGCGAGCACCTTGACGCCTTGCGCCGTGCAGCGACCAAGCGCGGCTGGGACGTCGAGGCCGTCGCCGTGCGCACGCCCGCGGACCTCGCGTCCGTTCACGGCCTCATTCTTCCCGGCGGGGAGTCGACGACGATTAGTCGTCTTCTTCGCTCCGGCCACCTGCAGGACTCCGTCGTCGAGCGCGCCAAGTCAGGCGACCTCGCCCTCTTCGGCACTTGCGCCGGCCTCATCCTGCTGTCCTCGAAGGCCGTCCACGACGTCGTGGACAAAGACATCCAACTCCTCGGCCTGCTCGACGCCGAAGTGGACCGCAACGCCTTCGGGCGGCAGAAGGACTCGTTCGAAGCCGCCCTCACCGTGGAGGGATTGGGCAAGATTCCCGCCGTGTTCATCCGGGCCCCGGTCCTGACGAAAACCTGGGCGCCGACCGAGGTCCTGGCGCAGAATGAGCGCGGCATCGTCGCGGTGCGCAAGGGCCGCATCCTCGGCACGGCGTTCCACCCGGAGTTGACCGACGACACGCGGTTGCACGAGTGGTTCATCGAACTGGCGGAGCAGGCATCGCGCGCCGCCCACTGAACCGCGCGGAACCTGCGGACGAACTCGGAAAGAATCCGTGCGATTCCGCGTAATCCGTGGTTTGGTCGTCAACCGCCGTGACGGGCTTCCCGGAGAAGCGTCTCCAGATGGTCCACCGACTTGCGATAGTTTTCGATGGCGAGCTGGAAGTGCGCCTCTGCGAAGGTCCACGCTTTGCCGAGGTCTCCGTAGCGCACGCGGAAGGCGCGGCGGCGGTCGCCGTCGGGGCCAGGCTCGCCGATGTAGAGGTCCTCGATGATGTCGAGTTCCTTCAGCTTGTTCAGGTGGCGGTAGATGGACGGCATCGTCGTCTCGCACGTCGTGGCCAATTCCTCGACGGTCCATTCCTTCGTCGGGTGGAGGAGGAAGCAGTCGAAGAACACCTTGAACGAAATGCCGTGGTCGGGACCCTTGCGGGCCGTGTAGCCAATCATCGAAAACAGCGCCTTCGCCAGGCGCCGGGGGTCGGTCTCCCCGGTGAGCGGGGCGTGGCTGACGACCTGCATCTCGAAGGCCATGCCCCATCGAGGCCCGGGAGGCTCAAGCGTCTTTCGTTCCGATTTGCGCATTGGCCGTTATGGCCAGGAGGGTGAACCCGGCGAACCTACTCCGAGGTGGATTCAGCCGTCATGGCGGACTCCACATCCAAGGGCTTGGGCCGCAGCTTGCGTTGCATGACGTAGGCCAGGACCAGGAACAGGGCGCAGGTGACCAGGAGCGCCAGGGCGAGCCAGCCGCCGTCGTCGAAGAAGGAAGGGCCGGAATCATCGGCCACGGTTCCGTCGGTCGGGGCCGAGAACGCGAGGTCCTGCGTTGCGTTGCCGTCGGAAGGCGCGCTTTGGGCGGAAGCTGGGGACGATTCAGCCCCCGGATCGGTTTTCATGGCTCCTGAACCGTCGTCGGCGGAATTGCCCAATTCAGAGGACGAGGCGTTAGCCAGCCACCATCCCAACGCCCGCCCGAGCATGAAGACGCCTCCGCCGGCCGCGGCAACGGACAGGCCGAGGAGGAGGTTGAACGTCGTCGTGGCCTCGGGATGAAGGATGCGTTGGCCGGTCCACGTGAGTTCGTAGTAGATCCACTTGCGGCCTTCGTCGTCGCGTTTGCGAACCAGGCCAGCCGAAGTGAGGAGTTGCATGTGCTCGTGCACCGTGGCCTTGTTGAGGGCCAAGTCGCGCGACAACTCGGTGAGGGTCTTGCGGCGCTCGTCGAGGGCCTTCAGGACCGTGAGTCGCGTGGAACTCGCCAGGGCACGGAAGGTGTCCGCGTCGAGCGTGATCTTGGCCACGGCCTCCATGCGGGTCCTCGCCAAGATAAGGGTTTGCCGATGGTTTGGCCTGCGCCCACCGGAAATCAGACTTCGGGGCGGGTATCAAGGAGGCCCGAAACAATGTTGGCCAGGACGTAGCCCGCCACAAGCCCCGCAAGGCAGGCCGCAATGACGCCTGCGGCGCCGAGCGGAGTTTTCCAGAGGCCGGCCCAGACCAGGAGGGCCAGGCCATAGGCCAAGGCGAGGGCGGCGATGAGGGCGAGGGATCCCGTGGTGGAGACCCAGACGAGAATCAAGGTCAGGATGAATGACACCAAGGCCGATCCCATTGCGCCGGCAAACATCCCTTGCCAGATTGTCAGACGCGGGCCCTCGCGCATCACATCGGCCTCGGCCTCCGCCGCGGCCAGGTCCGTCATGCCGACACGTCTACGCTACGGAACCGCAGCGCCGGGATGCGCAAACCGTTCATCGCCTTGGGCTCGCTGCCCACGCCGTCGATGCGCATGAGCAGGTCCGGCAAGTTGCCGCCGATGGCAATCTCTCCGGCCGCCCCCGCCACGACGCCGTTGCGGATGCGCCAGACGTTGGGCGAGGTCACCGAGAAGTCGCCCGTCGTCGCGTTGGCGGTGTGTGCGCCGAGGACGGACTCGACGAGGTAGCCGTCGTCCACGCCGGCCACCAAGGTGTCGGTCGGACGCGAGGCTGAGCTCGACAGGACGAGGTGGTGCGTCCCGGTGTCGGGCCGCGACTTGAAGCCGCCGCGGACGGCGCTGCACGTCGGCTGGGCCTTGTGCTCGTGCGCGTCCCACGAGTCATAGAGGAAGTTGCGCAGGACGCCGCCGTCGAGGATGCGCAGCGCGTCCGTCGTGGGCAGGCCTTCGCCGTCGAACGGCACACCGCCGATGGCGCCAGGCACCCAGGAGTCGTCGCGCAGGTCAAGGCCTGGGGCCGCGACGGCCTGGCCAAGCTTCTCGCTCCACACCGTCTTGCCGCGGCGCGCCTCGTCGCCGGTGGCCGCCGAGACGGCAAGGTCCACGACGAGCTCGGCCACGGCCTCCGGCCGGAACACGATGTCAAGACGCCCGGCCTTGGCGGGCTTGGGGCCGACGAGCGACTTGACGGTCTCTGCGGCTTCCATGGCGATGGCGTGGCCGTCCAATCCGAAGCGGTGACTGTCGCGCGACTCGGACGCCGAGACGGAACGTTCCCCATCGGCGAGGACAAGCGACCCTCCGCAGGAGATCTCCGTCGAGCGGTCCCAGCAGGAGATGCCTTGCGAGGAGGCCAGCGCGAGGTAGCCGGCTTCCAGGCCGACGCCGCCGCCCGACAGGGTGGCCTTGGGCGCGCCCTCGGCGGCACCCGCCAGGACGTCGCGGGCGACGGCGATGGCATCGTCCACGGCGAGGGCGGCGATGCGGTCGTCCCAGCGGCCGTCGAGGCGGCGCGGCTTCGCGGCCGAAGGAAGCGAATAGCCCTTGGCAGGCACATGCTTGGCTTGGGCTAGGGCCTGCGTGATGGCGGCGTCGAGCTGGTCGGGCCGGGTGTAGTAGGCGAATCCGACGCGGCCGTCGGCCACGACGCGGATGCTGGCGCCGGAGCCTTGGCTGGCGCCGGTGTTGGCGATGCGGTTGTTCTCCAGCTCGACTTGCAGGGCAGCGCCGGCTTCGGAGTACGCTTCGACCTGTTGGGCTCCGCGGGCCAGGGCGTGCTTGACGGCGCGCTCGGCTTCGGCCAACATTGCTTCTCCTTGACTGTCCGGGTCTAGGGGCGCCGATTTGCGGGCCGCGTTTCCAGGCGTCATGCGCTTCCTCCGATGAGGCAGTTGTCGATGCGGACAAGGGGGCCGCCGTCGCAGACGGGGACCCACTGGCCTTTGCCGCAGTAGCCCGGGTCGCCCATGCGTTGCCGGTTGCCCAGCGCCGAGATGCTGGTCAGGGTGCTCAGGATGTCACCGGTGAGGCTGACGTCGCGCAGCGGGACCGTGACCTCTCCGTTCTCGATGAGGTAGGCTTCCTGGGCGTTGAAGAGGAACGTGCCGCGGGCCGTGTCGACTTGGCCGCCACGGGAGCCTTTGCAGAAGACGCCGTCTTTGATGCCGGCGAACATCTCCTCCTCCGGGTGGTCGCCGGCTTCGATGAGCGTGTTGCTCATGCGCACGAGGGGGCGGCTGTGGAAGTCCTGCGCGCGGGCGGCGCCGTTGGGCTGCACGCCAAGACCGGCTGCGTGCTGGCGGTCGGCAAGGTAACCGACAAGGATGCCATCGTCCAGGATAGGCTTGGACGCGCCAGCCACGCCGTTGTCGTCGAAGGGGAACGAGCCGAACCCGCCGGGAACGGTGGAATCGTCGCGGATGGAGAGGCCCTCGATGCCGAGGCGTTTGCCCATGCGGCCCTTGAAGCAGGATTCGCCGGCCGCGACGAGGTCAGCTTCAGAGGCGTGACCGACGGCCTCGTGCGCGAAGACGCCGGCCAGTTCCGGGTCGATGACCACGGTGCGGCGGCCGCCCTTGGCCGCGCGGGCGCCGAGCGCCTTGACGGTCGATTCAGCGGCGGCCAGCGCCTTGCTCACGGGGTCCTCGTCGGCGAAGAGTTCCCAGCCCTTGGTGGCGCCGACGCGTGTGCTGCGCCCGGCCAGCTGCCCGTCTTTCTTCGCGGTAAAATGCGCCTGCGCGACGCTGCGCACCAGGCTCCACTGCAGGTTCGTTCCATCGCTGTTGAGGAACTGCTTCGAGATTGTGGCGTCGTTGTACGCCGTCGTCACGTTGCGGATTTCCGGGCGGCGACGGACGGCTTCGTCCATGCGGCGCAGCAGCTCGACCTTATCCTCGACGGCGACCCCGCGGGGGTCCTTCTTCGGTTTCCAGTCGACGCGCTTGTGCAGGACTGGCGCGTCGGCCAGGCGCACGGGTTCCTCGACGTGGGCCGAAGCCGCTTGGGCCAGGCCGAGGGCGCGGTCCAAGGCGTTGCGCCACGACACAGGCTCGAGGTCGTTGCTCGAGGCGAAGCCCCAGGCCCCCTTGACCAGGACGCGCAGGGCGAAGCCCGTCTCGGTGCCGGAGACGACGCCACGCAGTTCGCCATCCAGGATGCTGAGCCGGTTCTCCTCGACGGTCTCGACGCGCACATCCGCGTACGTTGCGCCTCGTGTGCGAGCCGATTCAAGGGCACGTTCCGGTTCCACGCCGCCAGCACCGGCGGGCCGAGGTTAGCCGTTGTGGAGGGACACGATGGCCGACCCGTCCACCAGTTTGACCTGGACGACACTGTCGAACGATTCCTGCAAGCGCTCCAGGTGTGTCACGGCGAACACTTGGCTGTAGAGCCCGGTGAGCCCCCGCAACGCCCCGAGCAAGGCGTCGCACCGCTCCGTGTCGAGGCTGGAGAACACCTCGTCGAGGGCGAGGAAACGGATCTCCGGCGCCCCGGACCGCGTTGCCAGAAGGCGACTGATGCCGAGGCGCAGGGCCAGGTGGGCCAAGTCCTGCTCGCCGCCGCTGAAGCGCTCGAGCGGGAGCAGGCGGCCGCTGTCTCCCATGTAGACTTCGTACGAGTCGTCGAGGACGAGCTCCGTGTACCGTCCCTGGGTGAAGAGCGCAAGGAGTTGGCTGGCTTCCTGGTTGATGGCCGGCGCGGTGCGGGAGACCAGATGCTCGCGGAACCGCTCCAGAAGCCCTCCGCCGGCGGCGCCGACGACCGCCGTCCAGCGGGCGAGGTCTTGCTGCAACAATGCCACGCGGTCGCGGGCCTGACGGTCGCGGGCTTGGTCGGCCAGCGCCAGCGCCAACGCCTGCTCCGCCACCTGGGCGGCCAAGAGGGCGGCGACATGCGCCGCGCGAAGCCGGCTGACGTGGACTTGCGCTTGGCTGGCCACGGCGTTGGCTTGCGTCAAGGCCACCGTCGTGTCCGCTTGCATGGCCAGGCGCAAACGCAGGTCAGCAAGCTGGGCCGCCGCGACCTGCATGGACCGCTCGGCCTCAACGAGGTGCGAACGCAGGCCGGGCAGGCGGGACGCGGCGGCTTCCGCCTTGGCCAATTCGAGGCGGGCGCCATGCGCGGCGTCGGCCTGGCGCTTTAGGTCGGCCAGGTCGGCCATCGGGCCCGGGTCGGAGGGCAGCGTCTCGCGCAGGGCCTCGACCATCGCCTTGAGGCCGGCGGCGTTCTGCGCGGCCTGCTCCTTGCGCCGCGCCAACGCGTCGACGCGCTGCCCTTCGGTCTGGGCGGCGGCCAACGCCGACCGCGCTTCGACGGCTTGAGCCCGGGCACTGCGCACGGCGTCCGAGCCGCGGGCGACGGCGGCCTCCAACGCGGCCACCTTGACGCCCACTTGGCGGCGCTCCTCCTCGATGTGCTCGACGCTCACTGGCTGCCGACACGATGGGCATGCGGCCGATCCCTGCAACCCTTGCAGGGCTGCGAGTTCCCGTTGCGCCTGCGTGAGACGCTCCGCGGCGACCGCCTGCGTGCGTTCGACGCGCGCCACGCCGGCCAGCGTGGACTCGAGCGCCAACGCGACGGCAGCGACATCGGGACGGGCGGGGACTTGGATGGCTTCGGTTTCGGCAAGCAGGCGTTGCAGGGTCGATTCCTCGGCGGCGATGCGGGCCAGCTGCGCCGAACGACGTGACTGCACGACCACCAGACCTTGCGCGTTGGCGAGGCGGGCGCTGGCGTGCTCCAGGGCCTCGGCTTCGTTGCGCAGCGCGTCGATGCGTTGGGCGGCCTGTTCGGCGGCGGCGACTTCGACGTGGGTGCGGTCGACGGTGCGCTTCCCCGCCTCGGCAGCCGTTGCCACGGTCGCGATTTGCTGGTCGAGGGCGAGGCGTTGCATATGCGCTGCGCGAGCGGCCTCAAGCTGAGTGGTGGCTTGCGCCGAGTCCTGTTCGGCCCGGGCCAATCCTGCGGCGGCGATGGTGACGCGTTGGCGTGCGGCGGCGTCAGCGGCTTGGGCGGCGTTGGTCCGCTCGCCCAAAGCGACGGCATCGCCGAGATGACGGGCGGCCTCTTCCGCTTGGAGGCGCAGGTCGTTGCGCTTGCCCCGCGCGGCGGCGATGGCGCCATCCACGGCGCCGATGCCGACGAGGCCGAGGATGAACTCCCGGCGCTCGGCCGGCTTGAGGCGGCCGAGGCGGTCGAGGTCGCGTTGCCTGGCAACGACGGTTTGGAAGAAGCCGTCACGGTCGAGCCCGAGGAGGCGCTCGACCTGCTGCGTCACCTGGTCCGACGAGCCGGAGACGGGTTGGACCTGCAGGTGGCCGTCGACCTCCAGGCTCGCCATCGGGTTCTGCGCCTTTCCTCTCAGTTCGCGCACGACGCGCAGGGCCTGCCCCGCGACTTCGAGGTCGAGCTCGACGCGCACGGCGTCGCCGGGGGGCGCGTCCTCGGAGCGGATGAGATCCTTGCCGGTGCCGGCGGCCTTGGGGCCGTAGAGGGCGAAGGAGACCGCCTCGAGCAGCGTCGATTTGCCGGCGCCGTTGGGGCCGACGACGGCGAGGACTCCATCGGGGAACTCGACCTCCGTGGCGCGGTGGCGGCGGAAGTTCTGCAGCTTGAGGCGCACCAGCTTCACGATGGGCCTCCCACCAGCATGGACTTGGCTAGGGCGACGACCGTCTCGCGGTCGAGGCCGGGCATCGGTGTCGCGGCCGCGAAGGAGTCGAATTCCACCATCATGCCACGGAAACCCGATGGGCCGGCCGCCGCCGCGGCATGGCCAGCGAACTCCGGCCGCAGGTCAAGGTGGGTGAGGTGCTTAGCGGCGTCTTGGATGGCGCGTCGGTCGAGGGTGCCGCGCAATTCGGGGGCGATGCCGTCGATGCGCAGGCGGGCGACCGCGCCGTCCGGGACGCGGGAGAGGGCCTCGCGCGCCGCCGAAACGATGGCTCCGCCATCCATCCCTTCGGCGTGGAGGACCGGAAGGTCAGCGTAGGGACGCACGGGAAGGGCGACGAAGCGCACGTCCGGGTTTGCTCCCGTGCTGAAGGCGATTTCCAGGAATCCCTTTTCTTGCCCCGACTCGGCCATGCTGACGCGGTCGGGTGCGCCGCAGTACCAGGCGTTGGGTGCGACGTGTTTGGTGCCGTGGAAGTGCCCCAATGCGACGTAGTGGAACGGCGCGAACCACGACGGCTCCAGGCTAAGCTCGTTGAACTCCGCCTGCGGGATGTCGGCCAGGGTTGTGACGGCGCCGTGGACGACGAGGAGGTCGATGCCCCCGTCGTTGGATGTTGGAGCGGCGGCAATCTCGGCCGCGATGGCGGCCTGGTCTGGGCACTGCGGGACGGCGTGCACGCGCACCGTTCGGCCTTGCAGATTGAACTCAATGGTCTGGCGTCTGCCCTGGTAGACCGGGTGGATGCCCTCGAGGTGGGCGAAGAGGCGGAACGAGGAGCCGGTCTCGCGCAGCTTCGGGTGCTCATGGTTTCCGGCGATGACGACGGTGGGGATTCCGGCCTTGCTCAGCCGAAGGAACCCCTCGAGGGCGTGGGCGAGCGCGCGGTTGCTCGGGCGGACCCCATCGAACAAATCGCCAGCGTGGAGAACCAAGTCGGCCTTGGTTTGGATGGCGTGGTCGATGATGGCGTCGAAGGCGTCGTAGAGGTCGCGCTCGCGCTGGTTCAGGCCGTTGGCGTCGACGCGCGGATATTGCTGGTGCCCGAGATGCGTGTCCGAGAAGTGGATGAGCCGGATTGGTCGCGGACTGGATTTGCCGGATTCGGTCAATCCGTCGAATCCCGTTTTGAATCCGTCAAATCCGTTGGACATCAGTAGAACCCAGCGTCGGCCTTCGGGGCGATGCGCAAGGCCGCGGGCTGCGCGGCTTGCTGCTCGAGGATGCGGTCTTCGTACAGGTGGGCCTTGAGCGGGAGCGCGAACGGGGCGCCGGGCGTCGTGACCAAGGCCTCGCCCGGCTCCAGCATCTGGATTTCCTTGGTGACTTGGCTAAGGTCCTGGCGGGCACCGGCTCGGACGCGGTCGCGGTCGGTCGGGTCGGCAAGGCCGAGGATGACCAGAGTGTTCAGTTGACTGAGCAACTCGTCGGAGAGAAGGCGGGGTTGCTGTGTCACGGCGCCGAGGCCCACCTTGAACTTGCGACCCTCCCGAGCAATCTGCGCGAAGATGTTGGATGAACCGCCTTTCTGGTTGAGGACGCGCTGCGCCTCCTCTAGGGTCACGCACACGGGCGGGAGGCTACGGAACCAGACGGGGTCACGCGCCGCGTCGCGATAGCGCTCGAGGAGGCTGCGCGCCAGGACGGCGGAGACGAGGAGTTCCTCGCTGGGGAACAATCCGGAGGTGTCCACGAGGACGGTGTGGCCGGCCTCGAGGTGGCTGAGGATGGCCTTCGTCGTGCTCACGGCCGCGTCAGTGTGGATGACGGGTTGCTTGAGCACCTGCTCGCAGCGGCGCTTGAGGACGTTCAGCGTGCCCGGGTGGAAGCGCCCCTTGCCCAGGGCAGCGTCGAGCTGCTCGGGTTCCAACGCGTCGATGCGGCTGATCCAGTCGCGCCGGAACAGGTTCCCAACCGCCCACAACGCCTCCTCTTGCGCGTCTGAAATGTTGTAGACGTTGGCGAAATCGGCGGGCGTGATTTCCGCCGCGGACACGGCAAGCTCGTGAACGCGTCCGGGGAAACCAGGGATGGGGCGGCTGGTGTAGACGTGCAGGCGGTCGGAGCGCGGGTGGTGCAAGAGACCGCGAAGCGGGCGGCCGTCGGGATGCACGGCGGCGCCGCCGTCGGCGTATTCGCCGTGCGGGTCCAGCAGCAGGAATCCGACCTGGCCGGAATCCATAGTGGAACCGGCGAGGACTTTGAGGAGGTTCGATTTGCCCATGCCGGTAGTGGCGAAGATGCCGATGTGCTGCGCCAGGGCCTTCGGGTCGAGGCCGAGGCGGTCGGGCAGCGGCTCATCGCCGGAACGCAGGAACCCGAGCTCCAGGTCGCCCTTCTTCGGCGCGAGGAAACGGAAATCGCCGGCGACGGGGCGGCGGATAGGGCAGAAGTGCGGCGGCAGCGTCTTCGGCTTGCGGAATCTTCCGTCAGCCTGCAGGTAGCCGAGGGGTTCGGCGACGGCGGACTTGAACAACCGTTGCTCGCGGTCATAGAGAACCAGGTTCTCGCCGCCGGAGGACATGAGTGCGCCGGCCGTGCGTTCCTCCCAGTCGCCGTCGCGGGCATCGGCGCCGTATTCGAGGTCGACGACGCGCAGGTAGAACGGACCTTCTTGGCCGCGTGCTGTTGGCTGCGGCGAAGGTCCGTTTAGCGAGCCGGAGGCGAGCGGACCGGCCGGGCCGCTTGCGGCCCGGGCGGGGAACGGTGGCGCTCCCGAGCCAGAATCCGCGAGGAGAATCTCGCCGAGATGAAGGGGTTCGTCGGGCCCGATGCGGAAGCGCAGCTCGCCGACCGAGGTGCCGGTGATGCGGCCCACTGGCCCGGCTGGCGCAGCGTCGGCACCATTACGGCTGGTCGGTTTGGGCGTCATTGGCTCCTCCTAATTTCACGCCGCCAAAAGGGGCGGGGGGAGGTGGGCGAAATGAATCGCGTAGGGCTTCCCCCTTCCGAGGGTGCCCTGGCTACCCCATCCAAGTGCACCAGAACGCCCCCCGTCTTCAGGGTTGGGAAACGAAGCGGCGTCCCCTCCTGGAGCTTCAGGAGACGAGGGTCGGTTTCCGGTGCGACGGGTGCGACGCCGACCCATGCGAGCGGCTGGACTGCCGGGTTAGAGCTCGCTCGCCCGGGCGATGCCTTCGCCCATCGGCGGCTCCGACAGGTCGAGGGTGAATCGGCCCCTCAGGCGCGAAAGCCAGATGGGCGTCACCAGCGTCGTGATGAACACCATGACGAGGATTGCAGCATACTGCCAGTTGGCCAGCAGCGCGGTGGAGAGGCCGAGGCCGGCGAAGATCAAGCCGACCTCGCCGCGCGGCACCATGCCGACGCCGACGGGGAGCCGGTTCGCCTGGCCCTTGACGACGCCGAGTCCGCAGGCCAGCTTTCCAAGGATGGCCAACACGGAGAACCCGATGCCAATGGCCAGCACGGGGCCGACGTTGGCGGCGAACTGCCCGACGTCGACGCGCATGCCCAGCGTCACGAAGAACAGGCCGACGAACAGTGCCGCCAGCGGACGGAGCTGTTCGAACAAGCGATGCGCGTGTCGAGTCTCCGCGAGGATCAGGCCGCCTGCGAAGGCCCCCACGATGTCGGCGAGCCCGGCCAGACTGGCCAGGTACGACATTGCGAGCGCGAACGCGACGGCGAGGACAAGCGGGAAGAATGGCACGCGGAAGCGGTCGGCCAGCGCGTCGTACGCTCTCGGGACCAGCTTCAGCCCTGCCCCGACGGCCACGGCGAGGAAACCGATGGCGAGACCCAGAATCTTGAGCAGCCCAAGGGTGTTCACGGCGTCGCCTCCGAGCGCGGCGGTGGCGAGCGCCGCGACCACGGCGAGAATGATGAGGCCGCCCACGTCGTCGAGCACTGCGGCGCCGAGCACGATGCGGGCCTCGGGACTGCCCAAGCGCCCGAGGTCCGACAGGACGCGCGCGGTGATGCCGACGCTCGTGGCGGTGAGCGTCGCCCCGACGAAGACGTGGAGCAGGTAAGCGGGCAACGCCGCGTCCGCCGTCGCCCACGGCGCCCAGACCTCGGCGAGGCCGTAGCTGGCGGCGAAGCCGATGGCGAACGAAGCCACGATGCCGAGGACGGCGACGAGCAGACTGGAGAGGCCAACCTTGCGCATCTCCTTAATCTTCGACTCGAGCCCAACCTCGAACAGCAGCAGGATAGCGCCGACGGCTGCCAAGGCTTCAATGACGGCGACCTCGGAACCATGGTCGCCGCCTGCCACACCCGACAGGTCAGGAAGACGAAGGAAGCCTCCGAGTAGACCGGCGGCCAAGAGAAGGCCCGCAACCAGCTCGCCTAGGACCGGAGGAAGCTTGAGGCGCTCGGCGGCCTCACCGCCAAGCTTGGCCGCGATGAAGAGAACGGCCAAGTCGTAGAGAATGGGCCCGGCGGTCGCAGCCACGCCCGCCCAGAGGCGATGGATGTGAAAGCCATGCCGCCATGCGACGAAGGCGGAGTCAACTAGCGATCGACGCCGTGGCCGTGCGTGGGTCGGCGGTCGCCCTGCGGCACGAGGATGTCGTACTGCTCGTAGGCGATGCCCATCGTGTAGGTGAGGCCGCCGCCGGCTCCGATGTCTTCCTGCAGCCAGTCGCCGCCGGGCGACGAGACCTCGAAAATGCGCATCGTGCTGCCGGAGGCGCCAACGTGTTCGGTGACGTACTGCTCTCCCGCCGGCGTCGTCGATGTCACGCGGAACACGCCGGGAGTAATGGCGTAGACGAAGTGCATCACCGTGATGCGGTTGAAGTGGTCCTCGACGGTCACGGTGCGCGTCGGGCCCGGGTGGTCCGGATCGGGTCCGAAGGCCGCGTAGTCGATGGCGGTGTGCATCCCGTCGGGGACGCTGACCCAGCCGCGGAACTCGAAGCCGTGCTCGACGACCTCCCAGCTGACCTCGCCGCCGGATTCCATGCGGATGGCCTCGTGCGTGCGGGCGTCGTACGTGAGCTTCATCGGAGGCAACCCCCCCATGAGCCCGAACGCGAGGCTCGTCGGATTCGTGGGGTCGGTGGTGGACTCCGGCGCTGAGTAGGACACAACGGCCGTCTGTTCATCGGCGGATTCCACCGTGGCCACCAGGGGTTGCGTGGCGAACGTGGTCTCCCAGGAATCGCCGGCGACCAGGGGGAACTTGAACGGCACGAAGACCTCGTTGTGCGTCGCGTAGGACAGGTCAAGGCCGACGTTGCCGAAGGCAGGCGCGTGGTTGGAAATGGCTTCCTTCACCCAGCCGTCGTGCGGCATGCCGAAGATGTAGCCCTCGGCCGTTGCGTTGGCGACGACGCGCAGTAGGTCCACCGGGCCCTCGGCCGAGGCAACCTTGATGCGCCACCATTCGCCTTCGATGAGCCGCGGCGGCGCGCCCGTCGTCGCGTTGAGGTCCGGCCCCACGGCAGGGCCCGTGGCAATGAGCGTCGTGGGAACATCGAAAGCGGGCACGGGCTCTTCGACGGCCGCCGGCTCGCTGCAGCCGGCCAAGAGGCTGGTGGCGATGAGGAGGATCAGCCCGGGCCTGGAGAGGCCGGAGAGGGCGGCGAGTGGCATGCCGGGCCCGTCATGCTTCGGGGCAATAGACCTTGCCACGCTGTCCGGTTCGGCTACCGACCGCCTGCCTAGGGAGCGAGTTCGCCCAGCATCCTCGCGCACGCCTCGCGGCCCTTGTAGAACGACGACAGGCGGAACGATTCCTCCGGCGCGTGCATGTTCTCGTCGCGGTGGCCGAAGCCGCACAGGATGGGCTCGACGCCGAGGCGCTTCTGCATGTCGGCGACGGCGGGAATGGAACCGCCCTCCGGGATGAGGACTGGTTTCTTCTGCCACGTTGCTTCAAGGGCGCGTTCGACCGCCTTGACGAGCGGGTGGTCGGGGTCGGCGCGCACGCCCGCTCCCGTCGAGAGCACCGTGACCTTGACCTTCGTACCGGGCTTGCACAACGACTTGATGTGCCGTTCCACGAGGCGGGCAATTTTCTTCGGGTCCTGGTTGGCGACGAGGCGGCAGGACACCTTGGCGTGGGCGTGCGCTGGGATGACGGTCTTGGCGCCTTCGCCAGTGTAGCCACCATAGATGCCGTTGATCTCCAATGTCGGGCGCACGCCGATGCGTTCGTACGACGTCCAGCCCTTCTCGCCCCACAACGCCGACACGCCGGTCTGTTTCTTGAGGCTGGATTCGGATTCGGCGACCTTGGCTAGCCTTGCGCGTTCAGCCTTGCCGACGTTGACGACGTCGTCGTAGAAGCCAGGGATGAGCACCCGGCCGGTTTTCGGGTCCTTGAGGCTGGCCAGCATGTGCACGAGCGCCTCATTGGGATTCCACAGAATTCCGCCGAAGGTTCCGGAGTGCAGGTCCTTCATCGGCCCCTGGACGTCGATTTGAAAGTAGTCGAGGCCGCGCAGCGTGTGCGTCAAGGCAGGTTGGCCTTCGCCGTGCATGGGGGAGTCGGAAACGATGAGCAAGTCGGCCTGCAATTCCTTGCCCGCCTTGTCGATGACCTCGGAGAAATGCAGCGAGCCCATCTCTTCTTCGCCCTCGAAGACGACCTTCAGGTTCACCGGGAGTTTCCCCGTCGTCTTGAGCCACGCCTCAGCGGCGAAAACGTGACACATCAACTGCCCCTTGTCGTCGGTGGTGCCGCGGCCCCACACGCGCCCATCGGCGACGCGCGCCTCGAAAGGTTCGTACTGCCAGCCATCGGATTTCTTTGCGGGCTGCACGTCATAGTGGCCGTACACCAAAAGAGTCGGCGGCTTCGGTCCGGCGTGGAGCCAATCGGCGACGATAGCCGGAAGGCCCGACGTCTGCACCAGGCGCACGTTCTCCATCCCCGCTTTGCGGAGGCGAGCCATCAGCCAATCGGCGGCGCGCTGTACATCCTTTGCATACGCCGGATCCGCCGACACGGACGGGATGCGGACAAGCTCCTGCAGTTCTGCCAGGTGCGCTTCCTTGTTTTTCTCAAGGTGAGCAAGGACCTTGGCCGGCGTTTCCATGACTGACGCGACCGGGCGGAGGTCGTTAAGCCTGACGAGCGCAAATTCCCGGATTCGCTCCACTTCCTGCAAACCTGGATTCCGCAGATTGTGATTCACCGTCAGCGCTTCTTCTTGGCAGAGGCCATCAGTTTGTTTTCCGCGATGCGCGCCTTGACGAGTTTCTTGACCAACGCTGCCGGCAACGGTTTGTCGGGCGTGAACCGGATGGTGGAGACAGCCGTGTCGTACTTGGCGAGCTCCGTGGCGTGGGCCTTCATGACCCGCGGGCTCTGCACGTAGAACGAGCAGTGCTCCTTGCCGGCACCGAACGAGACGAGGTTCTTGCCGTCGAGCCGCAGCATGGGAACACCATAGTTGACGAGCTCCGTGGCGCCGGGGGCCGCAGCATGCAACTGCTTGCGAAGGGCTTCGAGTGCCTCGCGTTGTTCGACTGGAACGGCGGCAAGGAACGCCTCGACGGTCTTGGCGGGCATCATCCTGGCAGCGGTCGCTCGGCGTTAAGCCTGATGCGCTCTCAATCGACGCCAAACGCCAGTCGTTTCGGTAACCTGGGGCATCCTTCATTTGTCTGCGCTGGCTCGGCGGCGGCGTGAGCGAAACAGCCATCGTGGCGCGGGGACTGACCAAGAACTTCGGCAAGGTGGAGGCCCTGCGTGGTCTCGACCTCGATGTCCAGCGCGGCCGCATCCTCGTTATCCTCGGCCCCAACGGTGCCGGCAAGACGACTCTCGTTCGGATCCTCGCCACGCTGCTGCGCCCCGATGGCGGGCGCGCCACGGTCGCCGGGTTCGACGTCGTCAAGGACGCCGTGGCTCTGCGCGCCGAAATTGGCCTCGCCGGCCAGTATGCGGCTGTGGATGAGCATCTGACCGGTCGCGAAAACTTGCAGCTCGTGGCGCGGCTCTACCACCTCAAGCGCAAGAACGCCAAGACCCGCGCCGCAGAATTGCTGGCCGACGTCGGTCTCACGGAGGACGCCGACCGCGTCGTCAAGGGCTACTCCGGCGGCATGCGACGGCGCCTCGACCTCGCGGCAGCCCTCATCGGCGACCCGCAGGTGCTCTTCCTCGACGAACCGACCACCGGCCTCGATCCGCCGAGCCGGCTGGCCATCTGGAGCAAGATCGCCGTCCTTCGCGAGGCGGGCAAGACAATCGTCCTCACCACGCAGTACCTCGAGGAGGCCGACCGCCTGGCCGACCGCGTCGTCGTCGTGGACCACGGCAGGATCATCGCGGAGGGAACCGTGTCCGAGCTGAAGACCCAAGTCGGCGGCGACGTCGTGGAGATCACGCTGGAGGACGCCGCGCACGTCAAAGGCGTCGCCGCGGCCCTCAAGTCGCGCAAGCCCAAGGTCGACGTTGAACGCCGGCGCATCCAGGTGCCCGCGCCGAAGGGCGCCCAATCGCTGGCCGAAGTTCTGGGCAAGATTCCCGTCGCGGCCCGCGCCAAGGCTGAAGTCGCCCTGCGGCGGCCCACGCTGGACGACGTGTTCCTGGTGCTCACCGGCCATGTCGCCGAGGAAGCGAAGCCCGGCAACGGCCAGGACGCGGCTGCGGCCAAAGGGGCACGCAAGGGAGGTGCAGCATGACCGTCGCGACGCGCTGGCAGCGCTTCGGCTGGTCCTTCTCCGACACGTGGCTGGTCACGTGGCGCAACCTGATGTTCTTCGCGCGCAACCCGTACTGGATTATGATTGCCGTCATCCAGCCCATCATGTTCACGCTGCTGTTCGTCTTCGTCTTCGGCGGCGCCATTGCCCTTCCGGGGGACCTGTCGTACGCCGACTACGCCATCCCGGGCATCATCATCCAAACCGTGGTGTTCAGCTCACTGGGCTCCGGCATCAACATCGCCGACGACATGCAGAAAGGCGTCATGGACCGCTACCGCAGCCTGCCCATCGGTCGCGGCGTCGTCTTGACCGCCCGCACGGTGAGCGACCTGGTGCGCAACTTCGGCGGCGCGATGATCATGGCCGGCGTCGGCTTTGCCGTCGGGTACCGCTTCCACGGCTCCTGGCTGGATGGGTTGGCCGCCATTGGCCTGTGCCTGGCCTTCGGCTACGCGTTCTCCTGGATCGCCGCCACCATCGGCCTCATCTCGAAGACGACGCAGACGGCCGAAGTCGCCGGATTCACGTGGGCGTTCCCCGTGGTCTTCGCCAGCAGCATCTTCGTGCCCGTCGAGAGCATGCCGGGCTGGCTGCAGGCCTTCGCCGAAGTCAACCCCGTCACCCTCGCCTCCGACGCGGTCCGCCACCTGTCCCTCAACCAACCGGTGGGCAACGACGCCTGGCTGACCCTGGCGTGGTGCGCAGGACTCGTCGTGGTGTTCCGCTTCCTTGCGGTGTGGCGGTTCCGCCGCCTCGCCTGATTCCCGGATTTCACCCGATGCGCCGGATTTCCGAATCCGTCGGATCCCGGCCATCCGTTGAATCTGTTGCGGCAAACGCCTTGAAGGGCCGCCAAGGTCGCCGCATCCATGAGGAACCTCGCCATCGTCTTCCTGCTCCTGGTCGCCGGCTTGGCCGGCTGCGCCAGCCAGGGCCCGGACGACACGAACCAGGCCGCCCACGACGAGGCTGCCGTGTACGACGCCATCGAGCAGCGCATCGGCACGCCGCTCACCGACGATGGCTTCGAGTCGGACGCTCCCGCCGTCAACCTGGAGCGCCTATACGCGCTGACCGGCCCGAGCGAGCGCACCCCGGGGGTCGCCGAGGGGTTCATTGAAACCGCTGTCAAGGACGGCTACGCTTACTTGTGCCGCAGCGGCACGGACGAGGGCCTCGTCATTTTCGATATTCACGACATCGAGGCACCCAAGTACGTCAGCTCCATCCGGCTGGATGCCGGCTTCGAGGCGGACATCGAAGTCTCGGACGACGGCAACTGGGCGTTCTGGGAGACGCAACGGATCCCTGGCTTCGGCATCCCCGATGCAACGGACCCCACATCCCTGCCGGGTGCTACGCCCTATGGCATCCACATCATCGACATCTCCGACAAGGCCAACCCGCGTTGGGCGGGCTTCACGCCCGTGGCCCCGAACGGCCCGCACAGCATCACCTACGCCAACATCGGCGGGGAAGACTACGTGTTCGCGAGCGTGTACTCGTGGCAGTACGTCGGCACCTCGGTCACCCCGGTCCGCCTCGCCCCGCCCGGTCTGCAGCGCCTCGTCATCTACCAGCTCGATACCAGCGGCCCCGTCGCCCAACTCACCGAGGTCTCCACCTACATCGATGAGGACGCCCTGGGCGAGAGTGTTGTGCCGGCGGACGAGATGATGCCGCACGACGTCAGCATCAGCGTCCACCCCTTCACGAACAAGACCTACGCCTACGTCGCGTACTGGAACCTCGGCGTCGTCATCGTGGACGTCACCGACCCCGCCCAGCCCACGAAGGTCGGCGCGGCTGCTGACTTCGGCCTGGCCCCGACGAAAGAGATCCACATGGCCCGGCAGTCGGAGAGGCCCATCGACGGCAAGGTCATCGTGGTCGCCGAGCCGGAGATTGCCGGCCAGGAGACGACCGGCTACATGTCGGTCATCGACGTCAGCGACCCGGCCAACCCGGCGTTCGTCAGCAACTGGAAGATTCCTGGCAATGCGACGTCCGGCGGCGGCGGGCGCGGGCCGCACTACTTCGACTTCCGCGACGGCCGCGTCGTCCTTGCCAGCTATTCCGCCGGCTTCTGGGTGTTCGACATCCATCACGCCGCCAACCTCGCCCGCCCGCGCACGGTCGCGTACGCGGCGGTGCCCGCCGGCGGCGGCCTCTTCGGCGGCACCGCCTTCGACGCCTGGTGGGCTGACCCCACCCACATCGTCGGCTCGGAGTCGAGCAATGGCCTGGTTGTGTTCCGGTACGACGGACCGACGCCGGTTATCGACGGGCTGGCGACGGCCGCCGACGCCGCCTGACGACGCCCGACGACTCCCAAACAGGGATTTCGGGGAGCCCGGGGACCATTTCCGTCGTCCCCGGGTTTCCCCGAAATCCTTGTTTGGCCGGAGGTCGGCAGTGGTCAGCCTGGAACGTTGGCGTCGAGCACGGCGTGGAAGTCGCGGGCCAAGCCGGAAGCAGCGGCGCCCTTGCGCCGAAGTTCCAGGTCGAGGCGCGCCTTGAGGTCGCGCACGTGGGCGCCCGTCAGTGCCACGCGGTTGTGCGCGACGGCCAACGGGTACGGGTAGCCAACGTAGACGGCGTCGTTCGAGAGGGCGACCAGCAGAGGGAGGACGTCGACGGTGGCATCGATGCGGAACGCATGCTGCGCCGCGCGATGCAGTTTGGCGACGTGGACGCCGGGCTCGGCCTGGACCGACCAGGGTCCCTCGATGCCGCGCGTGGCCGCTTCGGCCAACAACGAGGGCACGAGCGGAAGGCCAGACCCCTCGATGCCGCTGCGTTTGGCGATGCCGGCGATGCGCAGTCCGGCGGCTCGCGCAGCCTCGATGAGACGACCGGCGATGGCGGCAGGCCCGAGGGGGAGCCCCTGCAGGGCACCGTCGACGAGGAGGAGCGTGCCCGGGGCCGTTTTCGCCACTGCGGCCAGGGCGGCTTCCAGCTCCGCGACGCTGCGCAGGGCCTCGGCGAAGGCGTCGGCCGAACGGATTGCTGGCCCGTCCAATCCAAGGCGGCCGAAGGCCAAGTCGACGGTCGCCTGCGCCTCGCCGGGGAGGGTGGCGATGACTTGGGGAGCCGGTTCAGGTTCAGGCGGGCCCGGCCAGTGGACGGCGGCGGCCCGGATGGCGACCACCCAGGCAGCGCCGTTGTCGACCAGGACGGCGGAGGAACCGTCTACGGCGAGGCAGGGCGGGGCCTTGGGCGCCCCTGTGATGGAGTGGAACTCCACCGGCTGCGAAGGCCTCGCGGCGCGTTGCGCCAACAGCTCCACAGCCCCCTCAAGACCCTGCATCAGACCCCTGCAGGGCTGGCGTCCTCTTGCCGCTTGCGGCGAGGCCAGTGAACGCACGATTGCATTAGAAGCGGTTATTTCCTATGCGACCGGTGCGACCGATGGGATGCACATGCGGCGGATCGCCAATCAGCTAGCGGACCTGTTCGCCCATCACGGCCATTCGGCCGAGGTGGACGCGACGGTCACCGGACGGACCCGGACCACCTACCGGTTCCCCCTCGTCGTCCGCGGTGAAAGGACTCTCCTGGTCGATGGCGACATCGAATCCGACTTCCTCGACGACGGCTCCGTGCTGCGCCTCTACCTCGCCGCCACCGATGTCGGCGCCAAGGCCCTCTTCGTCCATTCCGGCACCGCCCCCGCCAGCGCCCGCGAGTACTGCGGCGACCGCGTCACCCTCTGGTCGAAGGACGAGATTATCGCCGCCCTTGGCCTCACGGCGTGGAACTCGGCCCTCGGCCTGCCCCTCCCCGCACTGCCCCTCGTTTCCTCCGTTGCGCCCGTGGCGCCCGTCCTCCGGAACCAGGAACCCACGGAACGCGTGGAACCCCAGAGCCCCGTGGTTTCCGTGCCTTCCTTGTTGCCGTCGGCCCCGGAGCCGGCTGTCCTGGAACCCGCCCCCGTCTTGCCCGACCTGGTTCCGGCCATGGAGCCCGTGACGGAGCCGTTCATCGACCTGGACGACGCGCCCACGCCCAAGGTCATGGACCTGGAGACCGGCGACGAAGTCCAGGTTACGACGCTGCCCAAGACGGAGGCTGACGAACTGGCCACGGCCCAGCGCCTGCCCGTGCCTGAACCCGTCCTGGCCACGGAGCCAGCCCCGACGACCTTGAAAGAAATCCTCCCGGACGCCTTCCAGGTCAAGGCCAGGCCACCGATGGTCGAGGCCCCCGCGGCCGATGGCCCCGCCCTCTTCGAGCTCCCGCCGGCCTTCCGCCCCACCCCCGGCGAAGGCGCCGCCCTGCCCGTCCCCGAAGGCTCCAACGGCCTCCTGCCGGCCCGCGTTACCCTCGACGAGGCAAAACGCGCCGTCTCCGACCGCCTCTTCGGCATCGAGGAGTGGGAGCTCATCCTGCAGCCCGTCCACCTCTTCGACTACGCCATCGACCTCCTGCGGGAAGGCAGCCTGAACGTCGACACCGAGCGCGGCCGCATCCAGGTCAACGGCACCGACCGCAAGGTCACCTCCACCGACCCCGCCGCCAGCAACCCGCCGGCCCGCGTCTTTGCCACCTCCGAGCTTGTCGTCATGGACAAGGTCCTGCGCGTCAGCCCCGAACGCGCCGAGCAGGTCGCCCGCGCCTGGGCCACCGAACTGCACGGCAAGAGCGTCCACGTCCCCATGTCCGGCGCCGACGACGGCTTCGACCTCAGCGAACGCCGCACCATCTCGCCCACCTCGGGCCAAGTCACCCTCAACCCCCTCGGCGTCTGGCACCGTCCCTTCTGGCGCCTGTGGGGCTCCAACGGCCACGTCGACCTCGACGCCGTCGAAGGCCACGCGCTCGACGAGGAGATCAAGACCGCCAACCCGGATTTCCTGGTGGTGGAGTAGTGATCAAGCGCACCATCGAGGTCCACTACAAACCGGAGGCGCCGCAGCACCGCGCCCGCGATTCCGTCGACCTCGGCGACCCGCTCCTGCACGCCATGATGCGCGCCCAGCGCGGCCAGGCCAAATCCGTCGCCACCCGCGAACAGACGCTTGCCGAAATGGTGCTGGCGATGCGCCTGGTGGACGGGACAAAGCGCTGACGCCGCCCTTCCCAGACAGGTCAGCCTCCGCGCCCGCGAAGCCTAGCCTGAAGGCATCGCCCAGTTGGTAAGTACCGGCCAACCTGTACCTCCATCATGGACAACCAACCGTCCGCCAGTCGCCCTTCGAACCCTCTGCATATTGTTTCCTCGGAACCCCGGAAGTCCCGGGCCGAGACGATGCTGGCCCTGCACGCCGACCTCGCCAAGGTCGAGCAGAATGTCTTCAATCTCCTCCACCCGAAGGCCCCACGGCCCGAACGGCGCCGCAAACCCAGCTTCATCATCACCGCGGAGCCTTTCGACTTCACGGCAGGCCTGGCAACACCCGCCCATTCCATGGCCGCCTCGAGCTTGGCCCCCTGGACGCCTTGGATGCCGGCAAGCGAAGGCGTGCGACCCGAGTGACACCAACGGTGGCCAATCCGGCTACGGCCTAAGGGTCCACAACACGCCCTTGCCTCGCGGCTCGACGTTCTCCACATGCATGCGCCGGCCAATCATGGATGGCCGGCCATCGAAGATGCTCGGTCCGGTGCCCCCGACCAGAACGGGCGCCATGTAGAGCGTCCAGCGCTCGACGAAATCGGTCTGCAGGAATGAGCGCAAGACTTGCGCGCCGCCTTCGACCAGGAGGGTCTCGATGCCGCGCTCGCCCAACCGCTCGAGCGCCTTCGCCAAATCGATGCGGCCAGCCGCGTCGAGGGCGACCTCGGCGTGGTCCGCCTTCTTCCAGCGCGACGGGACGCCAGGACCGGTCAGAATCAAAGTCGGGGCCGAGCCGTCGACGACGCGCGCGCCCGGCGGCGTGCGGCCCTTCGGGTCGAGCACGACGCGCAGCAGTTCGCGGTTGGGCGGCACCGGCGCCAGGTCCTCCTTGACGGTCAGGGCCGGATTGTCCTTGAGGACCGTCCCCACACCGACCAGGATGGCGTCGCTGTCGGCGCGCAGCTGGTGGACGCGGCGCAGGTCCAACTCGTCCGAGAGCGGCATCGGGTGCCCGTCCGGGGCGGCGATCTTGCCATCCAGGCTGCAGGCGCAGTTGAGCAGGACACGCGGCCTTGCCACGCTCCCGGCATCGCGACGTTCGTTAAGTAGGGTCGCCAAGGTCCATCGGCCGTGGCCGTCGCGGCAAGCAGACCCTCTGCGGTGGCTTCGCCATTTGGTGGCCCTGCTCCCAATCCGGATCCCGGTCTTCCGCCGAATCCGCCCGTGCCTGGTGCCTTGACCCTCATCGGCTCCGGCCACGTCTTCCAGGTCAAGGATGCCATCCGGCAGGCCGTCTTGGCGCTTCGACCCGACATCGTATTCGTCGAACTCGACCGCGGTCGCCTGCAGGCCCTGCTGCAACGGCAGCAATCCGGCGGCCAGACGCCCCCTCCGCCGCCCAACGCCGGGTTCGTGCAGAAGCGGCTGCAGAAGTTCCAGGAAGGTGTCGCCGGCATGTACGGGGCCGACGTCGGCGAGGAGATGCTGGCCGCCGTGCAGGCGGGGCAGGAAATCGGGGCGCGCATCGCCCTCATCGACCCACCCGCCGACGACACCGTGCGACGCGTGCTCAAGGAATTGACGTGGCGGGAACGTTTCCGGGCCGGCGGCATGCTGGTGGGCGGGACCGTGTCCGGCCTGTTCCGCCGCGGCAAGAAAGAGGACATCGAGTCCGAGATTCGCAGGTACCAGGAAAACCCCGCAAAGGCGCTCGAGGAGTTGCGCGGCAAGTTCCCCACGCTGCACCGCATCGTCATCGCCGAACGCGATGCCATCATGGCGCGCCGCATCGCCAAGCTCCTCGTGGGGGCGCGCCACGGGTTGGCCGTCATTGGCGACGGCCACGTGCCCGGCATGGTGGACCTCTTGTCGGACCTCAAGCCGACAGTGTACCGGCTGGCCGACGTCCGCGAGGGGCGGCTTCCTCGACCCGTCGCAAGCGTGGCGACGGGGACAACCACGGAAATCGGCTTCCGGTTCGATGTGCACACCTGACTGCGTCCGCTGACCACAACCGCTTTGTGGCCGCCTGAATCGCTGGGGAGTGTGCGCTTCGTCGCCCTGCTGGCCCTCCTCTTCCTGACCGCCCTTGCCGGATGCCTGGATGGAGATGGCCTGACGAGCGCGGCCCTTGGCGTCGACCACTCGACGGCGGCTCCCGCTGTCGACGCGACGGCGGTCCTGGCCGACCTGCGCACCTTCGCGGAGACCTTCCCCACGCGGTCCGGCAACCAGCCCGACCACGAGGGCTCGCGCCGCTGGCTGGCCGACAAGTTCGAGGAGTACGGCCTCGAAGTGTACCGGCATGACTTCACGACGGGCATCCCGCAGACCAACATCGTCGGCATCAAGTGGGGTACCCTGCGCGACCAATGGATTGTCGTGGGCGGCCACTACGACGTGGTCCCCACGCCGGGCTGCCCGACTGGCCCCAACGTCCCGTCCTGCCCTCTTGGCACCGAATCCCAAGGCATGTACGACGACGGCTCGGGCACGCTGCTCACCCTGCACCTGGCCAAGGCCTTCGCCCAGGTCAACACGACCTACACCATCGCCTTCGTTGCCTTTGACGGCGAGGAACGCGGCCTGCAAGGCTCCGGCAACTTCTCCGAGGCGTTCGGCACCGGCCAGACGCCGTTCGGGAACCTGACCTTCCACGCCATGCTGGACCTCGACATGTTCGGCCTCAACTGGCCCGGCGTGGACGCCCCCATCTATTTCGACAGCAACGCCCCCGAGGTCGACGCCAACGTGCAGGCCGTCGCCGCCGGACTTGAAATTCCTGAAGGGGAAATCAAGTACCAGGGCATCAGCCTGGGCCGCAGCGACTACGCGCACTTCTTCCAGCTCGAGGTCCCGACGGGCTTCTTCATCTCCGACTTCGAGGAGTACCAGGCCCCCGCCGACGTCCCCGCTCCGGCGGAGAACCCCGCAGTGAGCGCCTACCCGTTCTGGCACCGCCTCGACACCTGGGACACCATGGTCTTGATGGCCGGGTCCGAAGCGGACGTCGTGGCTGGCTTCCAGACGGCGGCGGACCTGGCGTCCGGCCTGCTGTGGCGCTTCGACGACCCCGACGCGGTCTACACCGTCGACCCCGCCGAGTAGCCCAGTCCCGGCCTGAGGGGCAATCCATCGGAGGTCCCTTCCACAACCCTCAAAGGGCACGCCCGGTGAGCGCGGCCCATGCGCAAGATGCTGGCCCTCCTGGCCCTCCTGCTCGGCGCGGCGTTTGCCGGCTGCCTGGACAGTTCCGACCCCGTTGATGGCACCGACTCCATTGTGGACCCGACCGCCTACGTCGTTCCCGCCGTCCCGGCCATCGACGCCGTCCAGCTCCTGGCCGACCACGCCGCCTTCGTCACCCAGCACAACGAGCGCGCCGCCAACCTGCCGACGCACGAATCGGCCCGCGAGGCCATGCTGGCTGCCTTCGAGTCCTACGGTCTTGAGGCGTACCGCCAGAACTTCACGGCCGGCGACCTGCCGCAGGCCAACATCATGGGCATCAAGTGGGGCGTCGTGCGCGACCAGTGGGTCGTCGTGGGCGGCCACTACGACACCATCACCGACGACTGCCTCGTCAGCGCCGTCCCCGTCCTCAACATCGAGAACCCGTGCATCGGCCGCACCCTGAGCCAGGGCGCCTACGACGACGGCTCCGGCACGATGATGACCCTCCACCTCGCCGAGGCCTTCTCCAACATCACGCCCTACTACACGATGGCCTTCGTGGCCTACGACGGCGAGGAGCGCGGCACGCAGGGCGCGGCGGCCTTCGTCAATGGCTTCGTCACCGGCGGCGAGGACCAGAACTTCACCCAGTACGGCCCCATCAAGGTCGTCGGCGCCGTCGACCTCGACATGGTCGGCATCAACTGGCCCGGCACCATGGCGCCCATGAACATCCTCACCAACTCGGAGAAGGCCTACTCGGTCGCCGACGAGTTCCGCTCGGGTCTGGCCTGGCCGGACGAGCAGTGGATCCGCAAGGAGGGTCTGCGCCTGGGCTCGTCCGACTACGCGCGCTTCTGGGAGGTCACCGCCGAGGACGGCGGCCCCATCCCGACGATCTTCTTCATCTCGGACTTCGAGGAGGTCGGCATCACGAACCTGCAGGGCGGCGTGCCTCCCGCGGCGCACAGCCCCGAAGGCGTCGGCGCCTACCCGTTCTGGCACCTTGAGGACACCGTCGAGACGATGACGGCGATGGCCGGCGGACAGGACGCGCTCGTGGCCGGCTTCCAGTCGGCCACCGAGCTCGCGGCCACTGTGCTGCACGCCATGGCCTGCCAGCCCAGCCTCGAGTTCGACGCCGTCGCCAAGTAGGCGGCCCCGTCAATCCTCTTCCCCTTCCCCTTCCTGTTTTTCGTGCGGCCTTGTTTGGTGCCGCACACGCCCCGCTATGACTACTCGTCGCGGCCGCGCGGGTTGTTGTGCAGTTCGCGCAACGTCTCCACGACCTCGCGCAGGTAGTTGAGGGCCTGGTCGGCGTGCTGAATCTTCTCACGCGTCTCGTAGGCCTCCTCGGCCCACTGCAGCAGGATGCGGATGTCCTGCAGGTTCTTGTTGACGGTGAGCTTGAGCGAGTCCTCGTACAGCTTGGAACTCATGGGCGGCACCCGTGGATGCCCCGGCGAGGCCCTGCCGTCTCTTGAAGAAGCCGGATTCGCCCCATCGGATTCGACGGATTGGCCCGGATTGGACGGATTGACCTGCTCGACTCAATAGGTTCCAGAAGGGCATGCGACAGCGACAAAGCGCCTGGGGGAACTTCCTGCCGACATGGACCTGAGCCCTCTAGCGCCGACAGTCTGGACCACGGGCGTCCTCGGCTCCGGCGGATTCCTGCTTTACGCCGTCGGCGGCGTCCTCGATCACACGGACCTCCTCTTGCTCGTCATGGGCGCCGGGCCCGTCGCCGCCTTCGGCCTCGTGGCATTCGGGTGGACGTCGAAGAACGGGCTGGCCTAACGCGCTCGGTGGGGTGTAGTGAACCGCTACGGCCGCGTGTACGCACTCGTGTTGCCCCACGTTCCGATGCGCTCCCAGTCGGCCAAGAACTCCGTCGGGACCCGATTCTCGATGGCGTAACGGTCCACGAGGACGACGAGCCCGGGATGTTCGTGCAGCTCGAACTCCCGCACGACGGAGCTGTTGAAGAAGTCCGGATTGAACTCCGCATCGCCCCCCGTCATGGCGCGGTATCCAGCGCGCGCCTGCCAGGACCCGGCAATCACGTGGTCGGTCCCGCGCGCTGCAAGGTCATCCCATGCCGCATAGTCGTCTTCATCGTAGAGCCGGTACCAGCCATCCATGTTGGCGCTTGCCGGGACCGCCAAGACCAGGACGAGCGCCAGGGCACCCAGGGTCGCCGGAACCTGGGAGGCCGGCCTCGCCTCGGCCAGCGTGCGGATGGTCATCGAGATTGGAAGCGCCGCGAGCATGGCGACTCCGATGGCAAGGTAGGCAACGGCGCGGTGGGGAAGATACCAGACACCAAACCAATCGACCGCCACCAGGGGCAGGAGGACGACGGTCCAACACAACGCCAAAAGTCCAAACCGACTGGGACGCCTGACGGCCAAGACAGCGCCCAAGGCCGCCAGGAACAGAGCTGGAAACGTCAGCATCGCCGGCAGGTCGACGAACTGAGGGAACGGAACGACCGACCAGGGCCGCGCGACGAGCTCCCCCAACCGGGCCGCCGCATGTCCTAGGCCGAGGAATTCCAGGACCCCTTGCCGCAAGAGGAGGACAAACGTTGCGGCGCCGGCGACCAGGCCCCCTCCAGCCGGCACGCGCCATTTTGAGTGCCCCCGCAACAGGAGCACCAGCCAGAACAAGATTAACGGCGGGATGGCGAGGGCAAGGGCCCAGGGGTGGACCATGAGGAACAGGCCCCCCAATCCTACGATGCCAATCCAAGACTTGGCGTACCCGTCGCTGGCGCGCAGGACGAAGACGAGGAGCAGCGGCAGCAAGGCCAGGTCCAACGCCGTCGGGAACAGGAGATTGGTGCGCCGGATGGCTTCGGGCATGAGAGCGACGAGGAGGCTGGCCGCCAAGGCCCCCGACGGGTGGCCGCTGCGCCTGCACAGGAAGAACATGCCCAGCACCAACCCGACGCCAAAGAGCGGGGGTAGGAACTTCGCCGACCAGGCAAAGGGCTCCGGCCCCATCATCGCCAATGGCAGCAGGAGGATCATGAAGCCCGGCGGATAGCCCTGGACCGTCCTGTCCTGGAGGAGATCCCACGTGCGTTCCATGTGAAGGTACGGATCCTCGGCGCCGATGATGGTCGTCGAAAGGGGATCGCGCAACCGGAGCGCGAGCGCCACCACCGCAACCGCGACAAGGCAAAACCAATGCCAGAATCGCAGCGGCGGCAGATTGTGCGCCTCGGGGGTCTGCAAGGGAGGCGATGGCGACAAGACCGCGGAATCCGGTGCCGGGGGCGTGGCTTGGCTGGGCGGTGACGGGACCGGTTGGATGGGGGGTGATGGGACTGGTTGTGGGGCAGGCATCACGACCGATTCTGCCGATGCGGGCGACGGCCCCTTCGGTGGCGCCCGATGGAGGTAGGGCCGGTCGGTCACGCGCCGGCCTCCCCTTGGATCGATTCTTGCGAGCCGAATTCAAGCAGCGCATCCTCACGTTCAGGGGTGGCATTTTTGTTGGGGTTGCTGGCCGTGATCTCCCCCGCGCCGTCGTCGCCGAGGCTCCAGAAGGACTTGTAAGCATACAGGGGGGCGGCCGTGAAGACGAGGGTGTAGTAGAGCAGCCAGAAGCAGAGGAACCACCGTCCGACCATGACTGCTTGCGTCGCTTCATCGATGGCGGGGCCGGCTGCCGCCGCGCGGGTCGCGACGCCGGCCGCCGTGACCAGCAAAAGGAGGGCCATCCCGGTCTCGAAGCGCGTGAGCCGCAACGCAATCCGCCAAGACGTCAAGCGGCTGGGTCGTTCGGTCGGGGCCTTGGGAGTCCGCACGAATGGCAGTGAGAACCCGACGAATCCCTTGAGGGCTGCGCGCATGTTGCTGAACTTGACGGAGAACCACATTCCCAGGATGCGGAGCGTGCCGCCGAAGGTCAGCTGGACGCTGCGCCTCAGGACCAGGTGCACGCGCGTGAGCCCGTCGAGCAGAAGGAACAGGGGGACCAATCCGACGAGCAGCACCTCATTGGAATGGTGCGTCAGCACGGGCACGCCAAGAAGGTCGCTGATGCCCAACGCGAGGACGAAGACCGCGATGGCGAAGATGAACGCCCCTTCGAACCAGTTGAGGGTGCCGACCAGGTAGTCGAGCCGTTGGCGGAATGTGAAGCGGCCGAACAGGAGCCGCAGGCCGTGTCCGCGAAGGATGCGGCCGCCGCCGAAGGCCCAGCGGTAGTGTTGCCGCTTGTAGCCGTCGAAGGTGGGCGGGATGAGGCCGCGACCGTAGGTCTTGTTGACGTAGAGCGAGCGCCAGCCGGCCGTCAACAGCCGCGCCGACAGCTCGGCGTCCTCCGTGATGTACTTCTCGCCCCACCCCCCGACTTCCTCGACGGCCCGGCGTCGCAGCATCCCCATCGTGCCGCAGAAAATGATGGAGTTCTCTTCGTTCCGGCTGGGCAGAATCGTCCTGTAGAAGTAGGCGTCCGCCAAGTAATACTGCTCGGTGAGGAAGGACTGGTGCCGGTTCCTGTAGTCTTGCGGGGTTTGGAGCCAGCCCAGGCCGGGGTCGACGAAGTATCCCACCGTCTCGCAGAGGAAACCTGGTTCGACCTGGTAGTCCGCATCGACGACCGCGATCAGGTTCGCGTCACTGGGCGTGATGGCCAAGAGCGCGTTCAGGGCGCCTGCCTTGTAGCCGGAGCGGCTGGGGCGATGGTGGTAGACGATACCGTGGGCTTCGCAGAAGGCTCGCAGCGGTTCTGAGCAGGCGGGATCCGTCGAATCGTCGCCCACCATGATGACGAACCGCTCGGGCGGGTAGTCCAGGGCAAGCAGGGAACGCAGCGTCGCTTCGACGAGTTCGGGCGGTTCGTTGTACGTCGGGACCTGGAGGGCGACCTTCGGGAGGTAGAACGTGCTGAAGGCGGCTTCGCTGGTCGCCCGGCGCCATTCCTTTCGGGCCGAGACGTCAATCGTGTAGAAGCTGTACAGCAGGACCATGAGAAGGCTCGCCAGCTCCGCTGCGAACAGGAAACCAGACAGCAGGAAGTCCTCGCGTGGGACAGCGGGCAAGGTCTGGGTCAAGGTGTAGAGCGCATACCCGAGGACGACGAAGAGCAGGGAGACGAACGTGAGGATGCCGTGCAGGCGCCAGGAATAGTTTGACAGGAGCATGCCGACGCAGGCCGCCAAGGAGACGAAGAGCACCTCGATGGGCGTGAACGAGTACACGGCCTGCGCGATGGCGGTGAGCAGGGTGCGGCCCGGCGGGATGCCGCGGAAGTACACGAGCACGTAGGCGATGCAGTACATCACCAGGCCGCCCAGGGCCGCGATGAGGCCGCCGCCGGCCAGGCGGATTCCGACGCGAAGGGCACCCTTGCCGACGACGAATAACCCGACCACGAGTCCAATCAACAACCCGCCTGCGGCGAACAGTTGCATGGCGTCGGCCGGGTTGCGCGCTGCACCACCCGCGTGTGCCAATGCGGCGGCGAGACCTTCACCGGGATTCCCCCACATCCACCAGAGCACGAAAGCCGCCACGCCAATTGCAAGGCCGATGAGGGAGGCAAGGACCAGCGCCATGAACCTGAGGACGATGGTGGACAAGAGCAGCACAAGCCGATTGCGGATGGCGACGCCCGTTGCAAGGAAGCCAATGGCACCACCGGCCGCAGCCATCAGGAACAGGGGCGAAGCCCAAAGCCCGATGGCCAGGACTTGACCGGCGGCGTCGCCGATCCCGCCCTGCCGATGCGCGACGCGCCACGCAATGGCGGCCACGGCGACGAGCCCGACTCCCGCCAGGCCTCCCAAGAGGCAGGCCAAGAGCGACCCGGGTGGCCGTGTCTGCGACGCCTTCAATGGTCCACCTCGAATTCGCAGGCTGCATCCCCGCGTCGGAGGCAGGCGGTTTCACGGACCACAACGGCGCGGTGGTAGACGGACGTGAAGGCCAGGTACACCCGCGCCTCCTCCAAAGGGCAACCAGGCCTGGAGTGCCCGCCCCGATCCATGGCCTCCGTGCAAGGGCAGCCGTACAACCGAAGGCGCGTGGACTGGTCCAGGGCTCGCAGGAGCCGCGGCTCGCCGATGCCAAATTCGACGATGCAGCTCAGGGCCCGGTCGCGCGCCGGCGTGCCGGCCTTGCTGCGGCGACGACCGCGAGCCCAGACGCGGACGGGCGCCGGGGCCCCGACCAGGGGACGCAGTTGGCGTCCAAGGATGTCGGTAGGACCGAGCCCTTGCGCTGCGCCGCGCGCGGGGACCAGGTTCTGCAGCAAGACGAGCACGACGATGAAGGACAGCATCGACAGGCCCCCGACCAGCAGGAGGATTGACGCATCGGCGGCCACGCTCTCGACGCCGCCTTGCGGGAACACGGCCGCCATCGCGAATGTGGAACGCTGAAGATGCCGCGTCATGGGGCGTCACCGCAAATGAGCCGCGTCTGGAAGGGGTCAACGGGGAACCGCCATTGCAGCTTGCCCACGTCCTGGGCACCCGAATCGCCCCCTGGACTTGCCGGATCAACCGTGCCATTGACTTGATCCTGGCCGGGGCGCTCGACGTCGAGCCGCACGGCGACTTGGACGGGCGTCGTCTCGCAGCGCTCCACATGCCCAGGCCACCATTCTGCCATGGAGGGACGAGAGAAGACGAGTGCGAGGATCACGTCGCCTTCTTCGCCGGGCGCCAGGGCGAGGGACCGATTCGTGTTGCCCGCCGCGACGACCCATTCGTCGAACTCCAAGTCAGCGCCGCCACCGCGGATCACGGCGGGTTCAGGCCCCTGGTTCCGAACATGGAGGGTGGCCTGGACGTCGTGGGAATCCCATTTTACGTCCGTCCCTCGAAGGCAGAGCCCGACTGCCGCGTCGCTGCAGCTTTCCATCGCGTCCGCGATTGGCCCCAGGATCTCGTAGTCCCCCGACGAGTCCCACTTGAACGGCAACTCGTGCACTCCGCCCGGCCCTCGCAGGGTCAGCACGCCTGAGACGTGAACGGCCGATGCCGTGCGGCCAGACGCGACGCCCGACCACCACTCGCCGACGAAGGCGTCCTTGAGCGGGATGGCCACCGGAACGGTGGTGTCGCGCCCAGCCGAGATTGACAAGGCAGGGGTTTGCACGCCCTGCCCGGCCAAGACGTAGTCAACGATTGCGAGGTACGAGACGCGCTCCACCCTTGTTTCGACCGCCAACGGATTGTGAATAGACAAATCCAGGAGCATCGCCGGTTGCCCTCCATCGGCATGCCCCCAGAACGCCTGCGTCGAGGTGATGGAAGGC
>JBAZXE010000002.1:0-68936 GCA_041659985.1 Thermoplasmatota archaeon
GCCCCCCACAGCCAAATCCACGTTCCAATCAATGCCCTGCTCGGCGCGAATGACCTTCAACTCCCGGGTGTTGAGGTTCTGGAGGAAGCCAATCTGGGGCTCCTCGTCTGGGGAATGTGAGGTGAAGCCGCGCGCGATGAAGAAGACCGAGGCGGCGACGACGACGGTGATGGCCACCATGAGGATGGTGGCAAGAACGGGGGAGACTGCGGCGTCGTCAGACATACAGCCTCAGAAAGGAAATTGGGAAGAGAGGGTGAAAATGTTTTGCTCCCTAGCCAGGCGTTTCCGGCTTAGGTGAAGTTGGTCTCGTAGACCAGCGAGTTGGTGCCGTCGTGGACGATGCGGACCGCGCCGTCGCAGCCGGTCAACTGGTCGCCAGCGGAGACCTTGTCCGTGGCCTGGGAGCCGTCAGCAACGCCACCGCTCAGGGAGGCGTCACAGGTCTCGTTGGCGGAAGTCAGGTCCGAGCAGCCGGTAATCGTGAAGTCGCCCCACTCGGCGTCTTCAGCGGACACGATCGTCAGGCTGCCGGCGGCCGAGTCCTTGCTGACGGAGAAGTTCGGGGCCTTCTCGCCGGACTCGCCCAGGTTGCTCACGAGGACGAAGACGACGGCGGCCAGCACGACGGTGATGGCGACCATCAGGATGACGCCGATGACCGGCGACACGGCTTCGTCGTTCTGCTTGAACGTTTGGTTAGCTTTGCTCATGTGTTCTAGTTCCTGCCCCCATTGCTGGGAGCAATCCCCAATGAGGATGGGTGTGGTGTATAGACCCTTTGACTGAGAATGCCTGAAAATGTGGAGTGGAAGCGAGGGGGCTCTCTCCTGGAAGGACTCGATAGGTCGGATACGTTGAGGGGCCTTGATTTCATGTGGAGAATCGATTTCTGGGCCCCCCAGGGGTTCGATTGGAGTGAACACGTTCAGGTGGCGCTCGATGAATGATTCCGGTTCCCGCCTGTCCTATTCCGGCCAAAGAGGTGTGCGCCCTGCCCAAACCCACAATGTCTATGCACGACATGCACACTATGCGTACCATGCACGAGCGGACTTCCATCGCCCTGGCTCCCGGGACCAAGCAAAGGCTGGCCTCCTTCGGAGCGAAGTCGGAGTCCTTTGATGCCATCCTGCTCCGCCTCATGGATGAAGCCGGCTGGATTGAACAGGAAGCGCGCTGGAACCGCATGCTCCGCGAGGAGCCGTTCACGTCCGTTGACGAGCTGTGAATGCCCGAGGTCCTGCTGTCGGCAACGTTCGTGCGGCAGTTCCGCAAACTCGGTGGCGAAACGCAGCGCCGATTGCGCGACGGCCTTGCGGTTTTGGCCGACGACCCATCGAAGCCACGACCCGGAGCGGACATCAAGCGCCTGGCTGGCACCGACCCCCCGAAACATCGGCTGCGGGTCGGTGACTGGCGCATCGTCTATGCCATCGATGGCCAGACGGTGCGGATCCTCGAGGTCTTCGCCCGCGGACGCGGATACCGGCTCGACTGAGAGGAACTGACGCCGCGCGAACCGACGGCCAATCCAATATACTGAAGGGCGGTTGGTGGCAGGCCCGTGACGTCTGCCGGCGAAGTGGAGCAGTTCGCGTATTGCGCGCACAACTGGTGGCTCGCCCGCGAAGGAGCCACCGGAGACGGGGCGGGCTCCAAGCGGGGCGTCTCCGAGCACAAGCGACTGGGCGGCGAACTCCAAGCTGCGGAAGTGCAGAAACGCGATGTGCGCCAGGGCTTCAACTGGTCCTTCCGGTTCCTCCTCGTCGCCGCCTCCGCCACCTTCCTCACCCTCGAATTGGTGTTCCTGCGCCAGCACCCGCACCACATCCTGTTCCTCACCATGGCCCTCGTCCTGGTCTCCGCCAGCGCCGGAACCATGGTCATCGCCCTCGACGCGCAACGCCGCCTCAAGGTGACGCAAGACAAAGGCGAGATCATCACGTCCCACCGCCTCCTCGACTCCGACCTCGGGGGCGGCGGCCAACTCCTCGTTGACAAGGAGTGGGATCTCACGGGCACGCCGGATTACCTCCTCGACACTCCTGGCGGCCCCGTCCCCGTCGAGGTCAAGACCGGGCACACGCCGCCCAAGCCGTACCCGAACCACGTCCTGCAAGTTTCGTGCTACATGCGCTTGCTAGAGGCCAACGGTCGCACGCCGCCGTACGGCCTGGTGAACTACCCGGACGGCGTCTTCCGCGTCGCGTGGGGCGAGCCGCAGAAAGCCGACCTGCGCGCAACCTTGGCCCGCATGGCCGACGCCCGCGTTGCTGGCAAGGCGGACCGCGACCACGACCAGGTTGGCCGCTGCAAGGGATGTGCCCGGCGCGACGCCTGCGAGCAGCGGTTGGCATGAACTAGGGTACTGAAGTACAATTTCACCAAAATCCTCTTCTACCCGGCCGAACGATTGCGCAGGCATGGCGCAAATCAAGTTCGTCGTCGCGGATGACCTGGCGGAGCGCTTCAAGCGGGCGGTCCTGAAGAAGCACGGAAAACTCTCGCTTTCCGCCGAAGGCGCCAAGGCCCTCCAACTCTACCTGGACCAGCCCTCGTCGGTGAGTGCCAAGGACGCCGGCCCGGATCCGCTCCTCGGAGCCATTGGGGCGGCCACCTCGAAAGGCACCCGACCCAACGCCCTGCAGGACAAACACGGACTGTACGGGGCCTAGATGTTGTTTCTCGACACCACGATGCTGGTGGGTGCCGCCGACGCGCGCGACGAATGCCACGACGACGGCAGGGCCGTGCTGGAGGCGATTGCCACGGGCAAACCGGGCATGGCCCTAATCAGTGACTACGTCCTGGATGAAACCCTCACCATCCTGGGCAAACGCCGTGGCATTGGACCCGCCAAGGCCGTCGACTTCATTCGGCGCGTCCGGTCATCGCCGCGAGTAAACCTGGTGTCCGTCGATGCGGAGGACTTCGCCCAGGCCCTGACGGACTACTCGCGCATTGGAGGCGCCCTCAGCTTCACCGACGTGGTGTCGCTGGTCGTGATGAAGAACCAAGGATGCACCGTAATCTGTTCGCACGACTCTGGATTCGACCGCGTGAACTCCATCACGCGCAAGCAGGCGCTCTAAGCCGCTCAACCCGGCCTCGCGTTCAGTGGTTGGCACGACCCCCGGCCCTGGCGCCGAGGAGTCCGCCTGCCCAAGCACCTTTATGCCGCACCGCCCGGTGGCGCGTTCGTGGCCTGGAGCTCCATCCTCTTCGGGCTCTTGTTCTTCCTCCCCGCCTACGTCGCCAACATGAGCCCGCTCTTGGTGGCACGCGTCCTTCCGCGCTGGTCGGCCCCCATCGACGGCGGACGGATGGCCAAGGACGGCAAACGCCTCCTCGGTCCCGGAAAAACATGGCGCGGCCTCGTCGGCGGCACCATCTTGGGCGCCCTCACCGCCGTCATCGTGGCTCTCCTGGTCCCCGCCTACGACGCACCCGGATTCTTCCACGGCTGGGACTACGCCTTCAAGGGGTTCGACGGCGCGCCCATCGGGTCCAACGACCCGTGCCTGGACACGCAGAAATGTGCCCTCGCGGAATCGCCCCTCTGGGCCGTCGCCCTCTACGGGGCCGTTCTCGGGTATTTCGCCCTCGTCGGCGACGCCGTGAAATCCTACTTCAAGCGCCGGCGCGGCAAAGACCGCGGCGCCCCGTGGGTGCCCTTCGACCAGCTCGACTTCGTCGTCTTCGGTTTGGCCGCCGCCTTCGCCGCAGCGCCCCTCCTCGCCGACGGCTGGGTCTTCGCGGCCCTCTTGGACGACTGGGTCGTCCTGGCCACCATCATCCTCCTCACGCCGGGATTGCATTTCCTCGTCAACATCCTCGGCTACTGGCTGAAACTCAAAGACGTCCCCTGGTAGGAACGCCTGCCATGGATCTCCTCGACGACGACTCGGTCATCGACCTGCGCCCGCGCGGCCGCAAGACAGATCCCGCCGCATTCATCGCCCAGCAACGCGGACGCGGAACTGTCGTGCCCGCCGAGAACGCCCCACTGCGCGAATGGGCCCGCCCTCTCGAAGCCGCAGCCACGCCAGTCGAAGGACTCGGGCTGTGCGCTAAGTGCAAGACGCGCCCCGCCAAAAGCCGCTGCGCGCAATGCACCGAAGCCGTCTGCGCGGCGGATGCCTGGTCCATGCTGGGCCTGTGCAAGGCCTGCGTGGCGTCGAACCTCAAGCCAACAGGGTAGACGCCCGCCAACGAAACCGCGGATCACGCGGACCCTCGCGGAACCAGTTCTGCACGGTTTGGTCGGGTGGCGGCGCTACGAGTGTTTGGCGCAAAACCGCGTGCCGGGCTTCGGTTTCAGCTTGCATGGCTCACCGGACTTCGTCTGACCGGCGCACGCAGCCGGATTCGCCTTGGTCGGCTTGGCGACCTTGACGATTGCCGCCTTGCTTGCCTTCTCCACCTTGGCCACCTTTGGTTTGGCGACCTTGGCGGGCGCCTTCCGCGCAGCCTTCACCGGCTTCTCGGCCGCAACCACCGGTTTTGCCGCCTTCTTTGCAGCGGGTTTTGCGGCAGGAGTGTCCTCGCCAAGCGCGGCTTGACGCGGTGCTCGCTTGGGTTTTGCCGCAGCGGGCGGTTGTGCAACGGAGGGTTCAGGCGGCGCAACCGGCACGGCAGGCGCGAGGGCTGAAGCGGATGGTTCTGGCAATGGCGCCCCAACTTGGAACGTCCGCCGTTCCGGGCGCGGACCCTCAGGCAGTTGCGGCATCGCTGGCTGGACTGGATCGATGTCCTGGCCCTGCGGGATGCCCATGCCGCGGCCGCGTCGGCGCCGACGCCTGCGGCGACGGCCCCCGCCTTGTCCATCTTGGCCGGGGTCAACCGCACCCGAGGGGAGCATCGATGGCGCGTCCTCCAGGTCGTCTTCGTCGCCGACGACGGCGCCGTCCTGGAAGGATTGGGGTTGGCGCGGCTGCGCCGGCTCATCGCGAGGATGCGGTTGGCGAGGTCCGCCCTGCGTTGGACCCTGGCCGCGCTGCGGCGCGGGGCCGCGCCCATCCTGGCGTTGCGGCGGCCCGCGGCGGTCGTTGCGGCCCCGGTCGTCGCGCCGGCCGCCACGCCGGTCGTCCCAGCGGCCGCCCTGGCGCCCGCCGTCATGGCGCGAGCCGGCGAAGCGGTTGACCGGCGGCGCCGGGTAGTGCAAGCGAATCTTGCCCAACGTAGACAAGAGGTCGTTGAAGGCGGAGTTGTCGTGCAGCGTGCGTTCGTCGCCGACGAGGATGAAGTTGCGGCGGGCGCGGGTGACGGCGACGTTGAGGCGGCGCTCATCCTCCAAGAAGCCGAGGCGGTGTTGCGGGTTGGAGCGCACCGTCGAGTACAGCACGACATCCCATTCGCGGCCCTGCGCGCCGTCCACCGTGGAGACTTCCATGTCGGGCAGGCGGCGCCGGATGGCCTCGCGCTGCGCCTGGTACGGGGTCAGCACGGCCATCGTCCAGCCACGCTCACGGCACGACGGCGAAATCTTCTGCACGAGGTCAGCGACGCATTCGACCTCGAAGTCGTTGGAGATGGAGCCGTTGCGGGCGCGGTCGTTCTCGCGTCCCGTGACGTGCTGGAACGCGGCGGCGGGCAAGTCGGCCAAGCCTTCCTGGGCGGCGGCCGCCGGGTCGGTTTGGATGCGGCCCTCGTAGTAGCGCCCGTTGCTGAAGGCGACGATGGGCTCGCGCATGCGGAACTGCGTCTCCAACATGCGCGTCCGCTCGCGACCAGTCCGTTCCTCGATGCGCTCGAAGAGGGTGACGTCGAGGCCGGCCTCCTTGGCATCCATCGACACCACCGTCGGGGGAAGCTGCTTGGGGTCGCCGGCAAGGACGAGGCGGCGTCCGCGCATGACGGCGGCCAGGCTGGACGGCGCAGTGGCCTGCCCGGCCTCGTCGTGGATGACGTAGTCGAAGATGAACGGCGACAACCCGCCCTTCGGGTCGATGTAGCGGAAGGCACCGTAGTTCGTCGTGGCGACAATGATGCCCTGCTGCGCAGCCCAGCGCACGAACGGCGGCGCTTCGATGGGGTCGATGCGCGCCGCCTCGGCGGCTTCATCGCGCAGGTTCACGGCGTGGCCGACGCGCACCGCCAGGGATCCGTTGCGGCGCAATCCGACGACGAGGTTGTCGACGGCGGCGTTGGAGTCGGCGGTGACCAGCACGGAATGGCCGGCGCGCGCCAAGGCCATGGCGAGGTGAACCAGGGTGTGCGTCTTGCCGGTGCCGGGCGGGCCATGGATGAGACGAACGCGACCGCCGGAGAGGACGGCGTTGATGGCCTCGCGCTGGCTTGCCGTGAGGATGCCCCCCGTCAATTCCTGGCGCATGGATGCCGGCGGGTCCGTCTCCCCGAGGAGGCAGGCACGCAGCAGGCCATCCGGGCCGTCGTCGACGGGCGTCGTGGCGGACAGGGCGCGCTGCGCCCCCATGACCGCGGAATGGTACGCCTCGAAGACCTTGGTGTCGAAGACCAGGTTGACGGTAAGATCGCGCGGCAGGTGGTGGCGCGGCGCACCGGCCGGGAACTCGACGGTGACGCGGCGGCGCGTGATGCGCCCGACGATGCCGCGGCACAGTTCCTCGCGCCGGCCGGCCTCGACGATGGCGACTTCTGAGCCCGGCGCGATGTTGGTGATGGGCAGGCGGCCATCCTTGGACTCGAAGGAGAGAGACTCCGCGCCGCGGTCGGCGATGAACAGGTTCGGCAGGGCGACGCCTTCGCGGCGGCGCTCCCGTTCGGGCTGGCGGGCATGCATGTCCGCGAGGAAGTCGCGTTCGTGCTCCTCCGCCAAGATGAGGGCCGAGTTCCATTCCGCCAGGACGTCGGCGGCGGCGCGGCGGTCGCCGGCGGCGATGCGGGTCTTGTCCTCGACCTTGCGGAATTCATTCTCGTCGAGCGGGCCCTTGAGCTTGTGCTTGGCGCAGTAGGCCGTGCTGGCCTCGAGCAGAGCGGAGCTGGGGAAGACGAAGCGCAGCTCCGGGTAGCGGCCCCAGGCGGTGACGAGGTCGGCGCCCTTGGCGGCGTTAGCCAAGGCGGCGAAGGCGCGGCCGCGCCAGGCGTGGCGACGCGCGTCGTACAAAGACGGATGCGGCAGGTCGGGAGCAACCGGGGTGAAGCGCGGATGCGCGATGCGCAGGAGATGGAGGGGGCCGAGTTCGGCGGCGACCAGAAGAGACGCGGCGAGACCGCCGTTGGCACGTGCGGCAGCCTGGACCCGGTCCGGAGCGATGCTTTCCTTGGCGTGCGCCGCCATGGCGGCCTCCGCGACGATGGGACTCAGGTGGTAGAGCTCCTCGGCCGGGATGCCGCGCAGGGCCAAGGCGACACCGACGAGGGACTCGAGGTCCTCCGCCATCATGGCCTGGCCAACATCGGTGGCCAAGAGGAGGCCCGCCGCGACGCGGTCAATCTGGTTGGCGGCCATGCGCCACGCATCCGACCACGGCGGCTGCTTGCACAAGTCGACGGGGACGGGAAGAACGACGGCGTCCTCGACGAGGCCGGGGTGCTGCAGCGTCTTGAAGGCCACCGTCGCGAGGCGAAGAATCGCTTTGCCGTCCGCCGTGGGACTGGCGAGGACCCAGCCGGTCGGGGCTTGGTCGTGACGGTCCGGCAAGTCGGCGAGCTTGAGGGTGGCCGCAGCTCCTGGAACGGCCACACCATCATGGACGATGACGAGGCCCGGCGTCTCCTTCGCGCGTCGGATGGCCACGTCACGGGCGCGGCTGCGCACGAACGGACCCGCCTGCAATGCGGGCAACCTGGTGGGAATGTCGGTGGCTTCCCAGGGACCCTCGGGGCCGAACTCACGGTTGCCTGCTGGCTCGGGCTTGAGCATCTCCACGTGCAGCCTGTACTGGATGCGCGGCAGGATGCCAAGGTCGCGGGCGGCGTCCTCAGTGCTGCGGAACAAAACGGGGCCGAAGGCGCGGCTCCAGGGTCGCGTCGAAAGCAGGTCGATGGCGGACGGCTGCCGACTGATGCTGAAGCGATGGCGGAACTGCGATTCCATCAGGTGGGAGCCCAGGCCCGCCGTGACGCCGTCGGCGTCGAGAAGAAGGAGAAGGCCATTGCTGGCGAAGCGGCCCCAGTTGGAGAGGTCAACCGTCTCGAGCTCCTGCAAATCCGCCACGACGAGACTGCCGTCGTTGCGGGGCTCGAGAAAATGGTGGTCGATGAGCGTGCTCGGGTTCAGGCCAAACCGGTTGGCCAGCGTGTCGCGCAGCTCTTGGGATTCACTGGGCGTGCACGCGATGAGAACGTTGGTGGTGGGACTTGCGTTGACAAGCTCCGCCATCACGGCGAAAGGAAGATCCCCGATCGGTAGCCCCAGGCTGAGGGCGACGAGTCCGGTGCGCCCGCCATCCAACCAGGCCTGGAACGATTCGCGCTGCCAGGCATACGGCAAATCGGTGGCCCCGATGCGGCCCAACGTCCCCGATTCGCCACGCGCACGGTTCTGCGCAGCTCGGACCGTGGCGTCATCGAGCGCTTCGAGACGGCATTGAGAGCACGAAGCGCGCAGATTGCCGTGAGGACAGTAGCGGCTGACCGCCATTTGGGGCTCCGGTAGGAGAATTGCGAAGGAGTCGCAGGAAAGGGGGAGCGCAAGGCGCTCGACCCAGGAATGCAAGGGAAAAGGAGAATCCAGACACGATGCGACGCAGCGGTCGCGGCAGCCTGGAGTGAAAAAGAGTGGTGGACAGCGATGACTTTTCCCGTCAGCTCGCGCATGACAGTACAACGGTCAACGTGGATCTGCTTAACTTCCGTGTTCGGGATGAGAACGGGTGAACCAAATCGCTATGGCCGTCCAACCACAAGTGTGAAGCACCGCCGTCCACGCCGCGCAAGGCGGAACGGACAGCGGCGCGATTGCATACGCAGCCTATTGGAAGCAGAAAACCGAAGTCGATTGAACTCGATTTCGGCATACAGTCATGTCATTGTGGACAGTTCGTAAGGGCGGGCTGAACACCTCGTTGCCTCGGTGCGTACACCCCCCTCCGATCAAACTCGTCTTCTACGAGCGTCCTCGTTGCCTCGTCTCGACGCGGGTTTCACGCTTAGATGCTTTCAGCGTTTATCCCTTACAGCGTGGCTGCCCAGCGGTGCCCTGTCGGACAACTGGTAAACTAGTGGCTGCAAGGCCCTGTTCCTCTCGTACTAGGGGCCCTTTCGTCTCAGGCAACTGCGATCCTAGAAGTTAGCAACAAACCTGTCTCACGACGGTCTGAACCCATCTCACGATCCCCTTTAATGGGCGAACAACCCCACCCTTGGCAGCTGCTGCACCGCCAGGTTGGGGAGAGACGACATCGAAGTAGCAAGCCTCCAGGTCGATGTGGGCTCTTGCTGGAGACAACTCAGTTATCCCCGTGGTAACTTTTCTGATATCACTCTGTCTCATGAAGAAACAATGAGTGGTTCGCTAGGCCCTACTTTCGTAACGCGGATTGTTGTTGGGCTAATCCGTGTAAAGCTGACTTTTCCCCTTGCAGTCTGCGGGAGATTTCTGACCTCCCTGAGTCAACCATTGGGCACGTTCGATACCTTTTCGAGCGTGTGGCGCCCCACCCAAACTGCCCACCTACCGGTGTCCTCGCAAGCGAGTTAGACGCACGAAACGAGTAGGCTGGTGTTTCATCGGCCCCTCCATCTGACCTAGCGGCCAGACTTCGACGGGTCCCAGCTACCCTACACAACAAGTTTCGTGCGACAACGACAGGCTGCAGTAAAGCTCAACGGGGTCTTCGCTTCCTTCTAGGATGTACTGGACTGTGCGCCAGTAAAGTCAATTTCACCGAGTTCACGGCAGGGACAGTAGAGCTCTCGTTTAGCCATTCATGCAAGTCGCCAATTAAGCGACAAGGTATTACGCTACCTTAAGAGGGTCATAGTTACCCCCGCCGTTTAACGGTCCTTCGTCCGGTTGGAACCGGGTTTCAGATACCGTCACTGGGCAGGACTCAACAACCATACACATGCTTTCGCACTTGCGGTTGTCTGTGTTTTTGTTAAACAGTCGGAGCTCCCTAGTCACTGCGACCAGCCCACTACTGGGCTGGCACCCCTTATCCCGAAGTTACGGGGCTAGTTTGCCGAGTTCCCTTGCCGTAATTCACTCGCTACGCCTTGGCCTTCTCAGCCTGTGATACCTGTGTCAGTACTCGGTACGGACGACACCGCGATTTTCACGGGCACCTGGAATCGTTCTGATCCCCCGTACGGGGGAAGCGTCACGATTTGGCCGGGTTCTAACCATTACGGTGTTTCCCCAGCTTAGTACGCTTGCACACGGCGACGGCCGTGCCAGAATTATCCGGATGCGTCTCTTGTTGCGGGTCGGTGCTGGAATATTAACCAGCTTCCCATTCGATGGATCCGGTTAAGGGCCACCTTAGGACCGACTAACCCTCGACTGACGAGCATCGTCGAGGAACCCTTATCACAATCGGCGGTGTGGATTCTCACCACACTTTGCTGCTACTCTTTCCATGATTCTCGTCACAACGCGGTCCACAGGACCTCACGGCCCTGCTTCGACCCACGCAATGCGCCGTCCTACCCCATCACCTTTCGGTGGGGAACAGTATCGGTGATACGCTTGAGCCCCGTCCATTTTCGGGGCCCACGACCTTGACCAGTGATCTGTTACGAACTCTTTGAACGGTGGCTGCTTCTAAGCCCACATCCTGGTTGTCTCAGGCCGCGGACACCCTTTGTCTTTGACACTTAGCGTACACTTTGGGACCTTAACTGCTCGTGGGATTGTTCTCCTGATGACATACAAGATTACCCCAGTATGCCTCACTACCCGGCGTCTACGACGATCGCAGATTCGGAGTTCAATACCAGGCCGATCGCTTTCGCAACCTAAGCCCAGAATTGGTGCTCTACCCCGCGATCCGTCTCAGCCGAGATCTACCTGCGAGTAGTTTCGGACGGAACCAGCTATTTCCAGTCTCGATTGGACTTTCACCCCTATACCCAGGTCACACCAAAGATTTGCACATCATTACGGCTTCGGGCCTCCACGCCAGTTTCCCGGCGCTTCACCCTGCCCAGGCATAGATCGGCTGGTTTCGGGTATCCAGATGTTGACTGATGGCGAGCGCACCATGTGCCTCGTAAACTGCGCACAATCGGTTTCCCTTCGGCTCCGCAGGTTCACTGCTTAGCCTCGCCAACACCAAGAACTCCATGGACCAATTTTCGAATCGGACGCACGGACGCTGCTCCACCCTTTTGGGGTTTCGTTGCTTTCACGCCCGTACAGTCTGTCACCAGATGGTTTCACGTCTTTTCACCTCCCGTCAGGGGTGCTTTTCAGCTTTCACTCACGCTACTACTTTGCTATCGGTCTCGGGGAGTGTTTAGGGTTCGGGGTTCATGCCCCCGGTCTTCAGGCGGAATTTCCAATCCGCCCTACTCTTTGCTCTGGCATCACCCTCGTCACTTCAACTACGGGGCTATCACCCTCTACGGCGCCCTGTTCCAAGGGACTTCATGTCTGGACGGTCGGGTGGACCCAGGCCCCACATCTCCATGCGGTTGACCCGCACGGATTCGGCTTGCCCTGTTCCGTTTTCGATCGCCTTTACTCACGGAATCTCGTTTGATTTCTTTTCCTCTGCCTACTAAGATGCTTCAATTCGGCAGGTACCCTTTCGCATAAAGCGAATTACCTTGCGGTAAGGAGGTCCCATTCGGCAATCCTCGGTTCATCGGCTCCTTGCGCCTACCCGAGGTAATATCGCGGCTTGGCACGACCTTCATCGGCTCCCGAGCCGAGCGATCCCCCATCTGGTTTGTAGCAACATAACTGAAGTCGAACTCGATTTCAATTGACTTCGGCTTTCTGCTTAGTCCAGGCTGCGTATGCAATGTCAGGAATTCTGACCGCCATTATCGGCTGCCGGGCACCCAACTGGGGCCGGTCGAATCCTGTGTCTGCCAGGATCGCCTAGGCGTTCCCACAACCAATCCGGTCGGATTGGTTGCAGATGTTTGTTTTGGCGGACACTCTTGCGAGGTCCAGGCCTTCCCCTTTCGGGGAAGTGGACTCGTCGGGATTTGAACCCGAGGCCCCCGCGTTGCAAACGCGGTGCTCTACCAACTGAGCTACGAGCCCGGACCGATGTCCGGATCCGCGCTGTTGGATCCGCCAGCACGAGACAGTCTTACTTGCAAATCCGATGAACCTAACCGGAATCGTATAGTGCCCGGTCGGCCCGCTGGTTCCTTGGCTGTGTTGCAACCAAGGGACACTCCTGAGAGGAGTGGTACGAAATATAGGAGGTGATCCATCCGCAGGTTCCCCTACGGATACCTTGTTACGACTTAACCCCGCTTGCGGAATCGAAGTTCAAACACGCCAAGAAGCGTGCCTTCACTACGACCCCACTCGCATGGTTTGACGGGCGGTGTGTGCAAGGAGCAGGGGCATATTCACCGCAGAATGTTGATCTGCGATTACTACGCGTTCCAGCTTCACGAGGGCGAGTTGCAGCCCTCGATCCGAACTACGAATCGGTTTCGAGATTGCCGTCCCCTCTCGGGGTAGGGACCCATTGTCCGATCCTTTGTAGTGCGCGTGTAGCCCTGGAGATTCGGGGCATACGGACCTGTCGTTGCCTGCACCTTCCTCTGACTTCGCGCCAGCGGTCCCGCCATTGTGCCCCGGGGGCGGACCCCCGAGTTGCAAATGACGGCGCAGGTCTCGCTCGTTATCTGACTTAACAGAACGCCTTACGGTACGAGCTGACGACGGCCATGCACCACCTCTCTACCTGTATTCGGCAACGTCCATCAGACGGAGCCACATTCGGCAGTCTCCCCAGGTGAGTTTTCCGGCGTTGAATCCAATTAAACCGCACACTCCACGCGTTGCGGTGCTCCCCCGCCAATTCCTTTAAGTTTCAGTCTTGCGACCGTACTCCCCAGGCGGCAGACTAAACAACTTCTCTACGGCACCGCCAACCCTCGTAGGATCAGCGACACCAAGTCTGCAGCGTTTACACCCTGGACTACCCGGGTATCTAATCCGGTTTGCGCCCCAGGGCTTCGTCCCTCACTGTCGGAGCCGTTCTAGCGTGACGCCTTCGCCACTGGTCCTCCCCGAAGGATTACAGGATTTTACCCCTACCCCTCGAGTAGCTCACGCCTCTCCCGGTCCCAAGCTTGCCGGTCTACCCGGAGTTCGATGCGTTGAGCGCATCGATTTACCCAGGCATCTAACAAGCCAGCTACGGACGCTTTAGGCCCAATAATAATGACCACCACTTGTGCTGCGGGTATTACCGCGGCGGCTGGCACCCGTCTTACCCAGCACTTTCTTCCCCAGTTACGAACACTGGAGGACAGCCAACGCATAGCGCTGGCACTTGGGTTTCCCGCATCGTGGTTTCCCACATTGTGCAGTTTTCGCGCCTGCTGCGCCCCGTAGGGCCTGGATTCGTGTCTCAGAATCCATCTCTGGGCGATGTCTCCCAACACCCATACCCGTCGTAGGCTAGCGAGGACGTTACCCTCGCTACAACCTGATAGGCCGCAGAGCTATCCTACGCCGCCGGAGCTTTGACCTATCCACCGTTCCAGGAAGGATAGGCTATGGAGCATTGTCCTCAGTTTCCCGAGATTATTCTCCAGCGTAGGGCAAGTTCTCCACGTGTTACTGAGCAGTCTGCCGAGGGCCGAACCCTCTCGACTCGCATGGCTTAAGCGAAACCCAATAGCGGTGGCCGCTGGCAGGATCAACCAGAATTGATCCACCAACACGGTCATGTTGATGGATGATACACACGTTGTGCACCATCCTCTTCAGGAATCAGCGGACCGACCAGGAATCACTGGATTCCGGTTCGGTTCACCAAATTTGCATGTCTTTGCTGTCTCGTGCATCAGGCGCGTGAGGTCACGTCGCTTGCCGGCCAAGGCCGGGGCGTCGGGTTTCACCGCCCTCATGAATGTCCAGCAGGCTGGATGGACCGCCTCATTGTGGGCAATGCCCTCTCGAGGTCCAACGTGCCTGCGGGTTCTCGTCGAGGCAAAACCTCGACGGCAGGGATGCTCAGCATCCCTGGGTAGGCCGCGGCCAAGCCGCGACCCTATTTGATTCTTGCCCGCCCGAAGCGCCAGAAGGCGCTCTAGAGGAGCAAGATTCGCCGGCCTGAGCGCCAACCCCTTGCGGGGCGACTCGGCCGGTGTCCGGTGGCCGCCATATCGGCGAAGTCCACTGGGTAGGAATCGCCGAGAGGCGACCCCTATTTGTAGGCTCCGGTCGCCACGAATTGTGGCGGTGCCGAGGCCAGGAAAGATCGTGTCTGCGTCGGTGGCAGACGGTTTCCCTTGCCGCCCGGGAGGGCGGGTCACAGGGTCCCGATGTCGGGAGTTTCGCCCAAAGGGGACCCCTATATGACCGTTGGGGCGGCCGGGATCCCTGGTGGACTCTCACTCCGGTGCCTCCTCGGATTGGAGGGCTCGCAAGATAGCCCTTCCTGCTTGGTTTCTTCCAGGAGGGCTACAGGAGAGCGCGCTTGGTGCTGGGACGGCCGCCGTGGACGGCTCGGCGCAAGGCCGCGAGTTCTCCTGGAACCGCCTCCAGCGTCCTGCTTCGACAGGCGGCTGCCAGACGGCGCCGGCTTTGCACGTCCACTTGGACGCGGTGCTTCAGCTCATCCTCCAGGCGATCCAGGAGGTGCCCTCCAGTACGGTCCCAGTCCAACAGGAGGACAACGGGTGTGCTGCACTGCACCAGGTCCTCGATGAGGTCGGCTAGCGGCTTGCCTCGATGCAAGGTCAGATGCGTCCCTCCGATGCCAAGCCAGTCGAGGGCCGCGATGTCCCGCGCGCCTTCGACCACCACGGTCCCCGATTCCGCCGTCTCGCGCAGGCGGTCGATGGCGTCCTCGAGCTTTTGCAAGCGCTCTTCGTCGGCAAGCGTCCCGGTCATTCGCCGTCTGCCTCCTGGAAATGCGGTGCAAGCGCGGCGAGCACCACAGCGCGGTCAAGCCCCATCAAACGCACGGATTTGCGACGGTCTGTCATGCCGCTTTCGAGGTGGACTCGTGCCGTTGGATGCTGGAAAAACGCCGCAAGCGTGCGCACCACGTCCGCGTTCGCTTCGCCGTCCTGCGCCGGCGCGCGCACACGCATGCCGATGCGCTTGCGCCACGGCTCGAAGCCGTCGGGGAAGCGGGCTTCCTTGGCGCCAGGCGACACGTCAAGGAGCAGCCGCGTGCCGCCAGGCGTCGCCTCCACTGCGTCTTGCCAGGAGGGCACACGCCGCACAACAGGAGGGACGCAAACAAGTTGGCGGTCCGCGCGCGGGCGCGCCCAACCCGCGCCGCCAGCCTTAACCGCACGGGCGTCAACGCCGACGTGCCCGACCCGAAGGCTCCCCGAGACCGCAACTGCGGACTGTGAGAGGGAGCGCAATGGCCGGGCGACAGGCGCGGCACGACCTCTGGTCCGCCGCAGTCCAGACCGGTTTTCGCCGGAATCCTGGGCCGACGCTCTACCCAGAGCGGCCCTCCCCCGAGACCTCAGACGCGACGTCACTCGATGAGGGGGAGACAACATCGGCCCGGACATCGCCGCGACCACGCCACATGGCCGCTGGCGGGATGGCCTCTGCTGCCCCACAATGGGGACGGCCGCCCGCTGGGTCTGCCAGGGAGCCAAGTCAAGGGTCCGACTGTCCCGTCACCGGGATTGGATGAAGGGCCCCGTTACCTTCCTGGGCAGCGGCGCCCGTTCGGATTTCCGGAACTGCCTCGATTGACAGCTTGCCAAATCCGTCAAATCCTGGGAAAATCCCGCCAATCAACTGGCTTGGGCGCCGGGCCGGTTTCCGTACACGCCGCGCGTCCCCTTGCGGGCATGGTCGCGGCGGGCGACGGCGTCCTGCATGACGTGGACGAGAATTTGCGGCGTCACGCGGCCCTTGACGAGGTAGCCCATCCCACCGCGGCGCTTGGCGGCTTGCTCCATCTCGTCGTCGTCCAGACCCGTGAGCACGACGATGGGCACATCGGCGACCGCTTGCACGAGGCGCACGAGCGTGTCGAGACCCTGCGAGTCAGGCAAGCCAAGGTCGAGGAGCACGAGGTGGATGCCGCCGTCGAGGAGGCGGCGGACGCCCTCGGCAAGGTTGGGCGCGACCTCGAGCCGGTACTCGATGCCGTCGGTCTCGCCGAGAGCCAAATCGAGCAGGCGGGCGTCCTTGGGATTGTCTTCGACCAGGAGGAGTCGCAGGGAGTGGTCCGCCATTGCGCCACGCCATGGCAGGCCGCCTCTGATAAGGGATGCGGCGCGCCACTGTCCTGGTCTGGGGGCGAACGGCGGCAGGGACCGTGCCGGTCACGCAGCGGAGGCGCTTGCTGGGGACGAACTCGCCGATGCCCCGGAAGAGGGGACGCGGTCGGGAACGGTGAACCAGAACGTCGATCCGACCCCGGGAACGGACTCGACGCCGATGGTGCCGCCGCTGAGTTCGACGATGCGCTTGCAGATGGCGAGACCGATGCCGGTGCCGGGGTAATCGTCGCGGCCGTGCAGGCGCTGGAAGATCTGGAAGATGCGCTCGAAGTGCCGCGGCTCGATGCCGATGCCGTTGTCCTTGACGGAGATGCGCCAGCCGCCAGGGGTGGCCTCGGCGGACAGCTCGACGCGACAGCGGCGCGTCGGGTCGCGGAACTTCAGGGCGTTGCCGATGAGGTTCTGCAGCAGCTGCTCAGACTGCCGCTCGTGGCCGACGATGGTGGGAAGCGCCGTTGTGACGACGAGGTCGGCGTTGGCCTCCGTCAGCGCCTGCTTCAAGGTGCCGCGGACGGTCTCGACGACGGCACCAAGGTCGACGGGCACCGGGGGCTCGGGCTTGGACCCGACGCGCGAGTACTGCAGGAGATCCTGGATGAGGCCTTGCATGCGTTGCGCCCCTTCCACGGCGGAGTCGATGAACTCGTCGGCATCTGCGTCCAGTCGGCCCTTGTAGCGACGCTGCAGCAGCTGCGTGTAGCTGGCGACGGTGCGTAGCGGTTCCTGCAGGTCGTGGCTGGCAACGTAGGCGAACTCGGCCAGCTCGCGGTTGGAGCGTTCCAGCTCGCGGCGCGCCTGGTCCTTGCGCGCTTCTTCCTCGAGCATGACGACGTTGAGGTGGCGGCGGCCGACGAAGCCAACGGCGAGGAACGCGACGAAGGCGATGCCGATCAGGAGGTACACCAGCCCCGCTTCGCCTTCGAGGGGCCACGAGGCCAGCAGCGACAAGCGACCGCTGACGAGCACTCCGAGCGGCAACAGGAGGTAGACCGCAAGCATCGCCAGGACGACATTCTCCAGGTTGGACGCGGTGGCTGCGAACTCCGGGGTGGCCTGCTGCCGGAACTTGCGCGTGTTGCGGTAGGCCAGCAGGCCGGCGCCAGCCGGCACGGCCATGACCAGGGCAATGAAGGGGTAGAGCAGCGGCGCCGGGGAGATGGGGGTCGCCGACGTGAAGACGATTCGGTACACTCCCGCGCCGTGGGCTGCTGTGGCGTTCCCGGTGAGAACCACCACGTGCACGTCCCCGGCCTCACTCGTGGCCACCAGGTCCTCTTCCACGGGCTCACCGCGCGGGCCAACGACATGCGAGAAGAGCAGGTCGTCGGCGACGCGCACGGTGATGCTGATGCGCCCGGCGACTCCGAGGCTTTCGGGGACGCGGGCGATGACGGTGGTGGCGAAGTGGATGGAGTCGCCTTGCAGGCCGAGGCGCTCGCGTTCGACGTCCGGTGACAGGGGGATGCCGGCCATCTCGATGGCCGCGTCACGCACCGTGGCCGAGAAGGACTGGCCGACTGCGGGGTTGATGAACGCCTGGCCAAGGGCAGTGCCGCGATCGTGGAACCGCCATGACACCGTCACGTTCGCCTGTCCAGGGGCCAAGTCAACGACGTAGCTGAACGCCTCGGCACCCAGGTGTTGCAAGTCGGTGGGTTCGTAGTACGGGAACGTCGCGGCCAGGCTGCCCTGCGGATCGTACACGCGCAGCTCCTGCTCCAGGTTCTTGGTGACCCCGGCGTCGGTGGTCTGCAGGATCACGCGGTCGGCGCTGAAGCGCACGACCATCGAGGACGCCCCCGGGGGAACGTCAAGGGTGTAGAGGGCCTCGCCGCACCCGTTCTGGTTCTGCTCTTCGCGGAAGCGGAACCAGTTCTGCGTGTTGTTGAAGAGGAAATGGTTGGAACCGCAGGTTTGACTGGCCGGAAGGACGGGGACCTGCTGCGCCTGCTCGGCGTCGTAGCGCTCGTCCATGGCGCCCGTCGGGATGGTGACCTGGAGCCCGTACGTCGATTCGAGCACGCCCGACGCGCCGTCTTGGGCCCGCACCGGCAGGGCCGCCAGAGTCAAGACGGCGACCGCGACCCCCACGGCCGTCAAGGCCAGGCTGCGGCCCCGTGTCACTGCGCGTGCACCCCGGGGAGGCTTACCGCCGTGGCATTGACGCGGAACACCGGAAACGTCGCGATGATGGGGTCGCCGGGCGGGCAGGCCAACTCATTGATGGGGCCAACGTTGCCGGCCGGCGTGCTGCGCGCGAAAACCGCCATGGCCGTGCCTTCGCGCAAGTAACAGGTCCCGCCCCCCGCGATGGGCTGCAGGTTGGCGGAATATTCGAGGTAGGCCAGGCCGGCGGGGCCCTGGCGCCAGAAACGCACGGTCGCGTTGCCCAAGGATACGGGAGCGTCCATGGCGCCGACGAAGAGAGCGCGTTGGCCCTGATTGTCGCGGACCTCGGTGCTGCCGATTGCTGACTGGGTGGCGACGACTCCAAACGTGATGTTGACGGAAGCCGTGCCTGGGAGGATTGGCCAGTCGGCGCCCGCCAGGACGGAATCCCAGGGTCCGGGGGGAGACACGCGCTCCACTTCGTAGAAGTTGAAGGCGGCCGGTTCAAGGCCCTCGACCAGGGGCGCTTCGATGAAGATGTCCACCGAGGCGGAGGAGAACGCCAAGCCGTCGTCGCCCAAGCACTCAAGGACAATGAGAAGGACGCCCGCGCGGCCAAAGGCTGCCGGACTACTGAGGAAGGCCTGCGGGTCGCGGGGATGGAATCCGGGTGGCAGGTACCGGTCGGTGTCGGCGTACTCCACGAACTGGAAGAGCAAGGCGTTCTCGCATTCGCCGGTGAAAAGCAGCGGCGCCGTCGGGTTCGGTTCAGGACCAGGGGTGACCGGGCCAGGGCCGCCGCCAAGGCAGCCCGACGCCAAGACAAGCAGGACCGCGATGGCGAAACCCCCCCTTGGCATACCCGTTCCACGTGGACGCCGCAAGAAAGGCTTTGGGGTGCCGGCCCAGGTCCGCCGCGAAAGTCCGGCTCGGCCTGCTAGGCCCGAAGGCGGCCATCCGCCCACAAGGTCACCAGGTCGTTGGCGAGGGCGACGTAGCCGTCCATCGTCAGCGGCTTGGCCATGTAGGCCGCCGCCTGGTTGCCGCGGGCGCGCTGCACGTCGACCTGGTGCTGCGATGAACTCAGGATGATGACTGGGAGCCGTTCCAGCAACGGCACGCCGCGCATGCGCTCCAGAAACTCATGGCCGGACGTGCCGGGGAGATTGAGGTCGAGGAGAATGAGGTTGGGCAGATGCGTCGCCGGCGCCTTGAGCCCCTCTTGCAGGGTCTTCCATGCCTTCTCGGCGTTGAGGCAGTGGATGACCTCGGGGCGGACCTCCGTCTCGCGGAAAGCCTCCTGCAGAAGGCGGGCGTCCTGGGGGTTGTCCTCGACGAGGAGGAAACGCGCCGTGTTGCCGCCAGGGACCATGCCGACGCCACCACGCCCGGGCGGGGCATGAAGGTTGCTGCGCCTGCCGTCGTCAGGCCTTTCTGCCGTCCCCGCCTGGCACGGCCATGCGCATCTGGGTCGTCGACAACGGGAGCCAATGGACGCACCGGGAGTGGCGCGTCTTGCGGTACCTGAAGCAGGACACCCAGATGATTGACAACAAGACGCCCGTGCAGGACCTCCTGTCCGCCGACTTGGACGGAATCCTGCTGTCCGGCGGCGCTCCCCGCGTCGGCATCGACGGCGAACTTGGGGCGTGCGGCGACTACCTCGACACACTCAAGATTCCCATCCTGGGCATCTGTGCCGGCCACCAGTTCATGGCGCGGCATTTCGGCGGGGAGGCATCGCCCGGCAAGCGCCCGGAGTTCGGCCAGGTCGAGATGACCATCGCGGACCCCGATGACATCCTGAAGGACGTCCCCAGCCCGACCATCGTGTGGGCCAGCCACCACGACGAGGTCAGCAAACTCCCGCCCGACTTCAAGGTCCTGGCCAGCTCCGAAGACTGCCCCGTGCAGGTCATGCGGCACAAGACGCGGCCGCTCTTCGGGATGTCGTACCACCCGGAAGTCGAGCACACGCAGGCCGGGGTCACGATGTTCAAAAACTTCATCCGGATTTGCGAAGAGGCGAAGGCCAAGCGCTGACGATCCTTCTGGACACTTCGATTTTCCGTCCCGAATGTTTTCAAGCCCGGCCTGGCTTGGACGGGGCGTGTCCAAGGCGGATGCCCACCGACCGGAGCCCGCCGCGCCGGCACCCAAGCGTCTCCGTCTGATGCTCCCGACGCAGAGCCAGGTGTTCTTCTTCACCATCCTGGCCCTCATGCTGTTTCTCACGTGGGTCGTGTTCCGCGGCTTCATCATCTACATGGTGGCCGGCGTCTTCGTGGCGGTCCTGGCGCTGCCCATCGACCGGATGTGGGAGAAACTGTTTCCCAACCGGGTCGCGGCGGTCTTCACCATCTTCACGCTCGTCCTGATTCTCACCCTGCCGCTGGCGATTCTTGGGTTGTCCTTGTACCAGGACGCCAACGACCTCGTCCGGGCCGTGGACGAAGGGCACCTGCGCGACTACGCCAACAGTACCGTGGACATCATGGTGGAGTTCGGCCTGTTGCAGGAGGAGGACCGCAACGTGACGGTGCAGCAGTTCGTGGCCGGAGCCCAGACCTACATCCGGGAAGCCCTGAGCGACCTCGCCGACAGCCTCCTCTCCGGCGTGGGCCGCTTCTTCGTCGCCTTCACCGTCATCCTGTTCGTGGTCTACTATGTCCTCACCGATGGGCACCGCTTGACGTCGTACCTGCGGCGGGCCACGCCGTTGCCGGCCAAGCAGGTGGACTACCTCATGGGCGAAGCGCACCGCGGCCTCAAGGCGGTCTTCGTCGGGCAGATCCTCACCAGCGTCATCCAAGGCGCGGTCGGCGGCATCGGGTTCCTGATTGCGGGATTGCCCGGCGTGATCTTGTGGTCCGCCGTGATGGCCATCCTGAGCCTGCTGCCGGTCGTTGGCGCGTTCTTGGTCTGGGTGCCGGCCGCCATCTTCCTGCTCATCCGCGGCGATTTGTGGCAGGGCATTTTCCTGCTGGGATGGGGCATCCTCATCGTCAGCCAGGTCGACAACTTCGTGCGCCCCAAGCTCATCGGCGACCGCAGCGGCATCCACCCCTTGTTCGTCCTCGTCGGCGTGCTGGGCGGCGTCGCGGCCTTCGGCTTCATCGGCCTCTTCCTTGGCCCGCTCCTCGTCGGTGTGACGGTCTCCGTCCTCAAGGTCTGGGAGACCGACTACCTCGACCCCAAGGTGCTCGAAGCCTCCGAAGAGCCGCCATCCGACGGTTGACATTCAGGCGAGGGCCGATGCCCCGATTCCCCAGGTGCCCTGCATGATTTCGCCCGGCTGGAGGATGCGAAGGCCCCAATCTGGATGGTTGAACGCATCCGTGGCGCAAGTCATCGGCTCCACCGCGATGGCCTTGCGGGCGTCCGGTCCCAACGCGTCGCCCGTGTACAGGACAAGGTGCGAAAAGTTGCGGTCCATCCAGACCTCAACATCGCCAACCCGGACGCGCGCAAAGCCGTCGCCGTCGCGCAACAGGCCCGTGAAACAGTGGTTGAAGCGGACCCCGTCCACGCGACGCGGTTGACGGAAATCGAGGTCCGTGGGGACGTCGATGATGCGACCCGTCGGCAGGAGCTGGTCGAACTCGACGAGCTTCGTGGCCGGGGAGCGTAGGATTGCCTGATTCGTTCCCTCAGGCGTGGCAAGGTAGGGATGGAACCCGGCCCCGACGGGCGCTGCCGTATCCCCGGCGTTGCGAATCACGAATGCACAGGCGAGTCCTCGGTCCAGCAACTCGTACCCCACCACGACGTCGAGATCGAACGGGTACCCCGGGTGGTCTCGCTTGGAAATGCGCGTGCGGAATTGCGCTGACGAGTCATCATGCGGCCCTTCCTCCCACGTCTTTGTACGGACGAAGCCGTGGATGGCGTTGGGTCCTTCCTTGTCGTTCTTGGCAAGGTCGTGGCGTTTGCCGTCAACGGTGTACGTCCCGCCGGCGATGCGGCCGGGGAAGGGAATCAGGACGTCGCCTTGGCCGCCCTTCTTGGCGGCCGTGCCCGAGTAGCCCCACAAAATGTCGCGAGGCGGTTGGCCTGCTCGTTCGACCCACAGGCGGCGAAGCGAGGCGCCGAAGGGTGAGACAGTGGCGCGCAGGTCGCCCGCCGAGAGAAGGCATTCCAGGTGGTCGGTCAAGGCTGCGACTTGCGCTGGTGGTGTTCGGCCGCACCCTGGGCGAAGGTCAAATTGGTGTAGACCAGCGCAATGAACGAGAGTGCTGCGAACAGGGCTCCCAGCATACCGACGTAGGCGCGGTCCAGTGGCCATCCCTCCGTGGCCAACTCGAAGGTCACTAGCGACAATCCCCCCGCAAGCACTAGACCACCCAGGATGAGTGTAACGAGCCGGCGGCGGCGAAGGTTGGTCAGTGATGCAACCTTCACGAACGCCAGAAACGCCTTCTCGGGTTTTGACGGTTGGTCCATGCGGCGGCTACGCTCGCAGGATTACAAAAACAAAAGGGAAGGGAAAGGGAAAGAGAGGGAAAGGGGCTTACGAAGCGATTAACCGAAGAGCGCGCCGAGACCGGCAGCGGCTTCTTCCTCGGAGACGCCCTTCTCCTCGGGCTTCTCCTCGACCTTCGCGGCGGCGGCGCCACCGGAGGGGGCAGCGGCCACGGCGACCGGGGCGGCGCTGGCGTTCTTGATCGCGGCGGCGATGTCGGCGCCCTCGAGGGCGGCGACGAGGGCCTTCACGCGACCAGAGTCGGCCGGGATTCCGGCGCCCTTGAGGACGGCGGAGACGTTCGCTTCGTTGACTTCTTTCTTGGCGCTGTGCAGGAGCAGCGCGCTGTAGACGTATTCCATGGTGTTCATTCCTCCTTTAACCAAACAGCGCGCCGAGTCCGGCGGCCGCTTCTTCTTCGCTGACTCCCTTCTCCTCGGGCTTCTCCTCGGCCGCAGCCGCGGAGCCGCCGGCCGAGCTGGGAGCAGCAACGGCCACTTGGCTGAGGATCTTGACGGCGTCGCCGAGGCGGGCCTTCAGCTCGTCGGAGAGGTCGCTCTCCTTCTTGCCGATGGTCGCCAGCAGCTTGGCGTAGTCTTCCGTGACCGTCTGCTTGACGGCCTCGTCGACTTCCAGGCCCTTCTCGAGGACCAGGGCGATGGCCTGCTTGTAGGCACGGCCGAGGATCGCGTCGGCGGTCTGGGGGGTGACCCAGGCCATCTGCAGCGAAACCTCGTTGGCCGTGCGCACGGCGATGCCCATCTGGCTGAAGATGACGGACTCGTCGACGGCCAGGGTTTCCGGCGCGTACATCGTGTCCTTCTCGAAGGCGGCCTTGAGGTCGATCTTGAGCTCGACCGGGCGGATCTCCAGCTTGGCCAGCATGGTGGCCAGTTCGGCGGAGACGATGGCGCCGGCCTTGACCGGGGTCGACTCCTTGGCGATGACGACCTTGCCGGCCTCGATCTTGGCCGAGATGCCGACCTTCTGCAGCTCACCGACGATGGGGCCGGGGCCGAAGGGCGTGCCGCCCTTGGGGATGACGATGTCGTGCGGGGCGACCTGGCCGCCCTTGAGGGGGGCCATGGAGGCGCCGGCCTTCAGGCTCTTGAAGAGCTTGAAGGGGTTGTTCTTCGTCGCCAGGATGACGGACTGGCCGTGCAGCTTGTCGGCCAAGGCCTCGAGGCCCGGGCGCTGCTGGGCGGCCTGCTGGATGGCGATGGCGAGGAGGCGGTTCTTGGAACCGACGACCGCGACGGAGCCGCGCAGCGAGGCGCGCATCTGCTGCATCTGGGGGGCCGGGATGCCGGAGACCTCAGCGACAGCGACGACGGGGTTGTCGAGCAGAATCTTGGCGAGGCGGTTGACCTCGTCCTTCTTCCAGGGGGCGACGTGCGCGTGGCCCTCGGTGGTGCCCTTGGACATTAGACCAGCCTCACGGACGGGCCCATGGTGGTCTTGACGAACACGGAGCCCAGGTTCATGCGGCCGTGCTCGAGCTTGGACTCGACACGCTTCAGGACCGCCTCGACGTTGTCGGCGATGTCCTCGACGCTCATCGACTCGGCGCCGACGATGCAGTGGAAGACCTTCTTGTCCTTGGAGCGGACCTTGACCGTGTTGCGCAGGTTGTTGATCTGCGGCGACGGGTCGGCGCCGGGGGGCAGCGGGCGCGGCATCTTGCCGCGGGGACCGAGCACGACACCGAGCGTTTTGCCGATGTTGGCCATCAGGGGGGCCTCGGCGAGGAAGTACGTCGTCTCGTTGACGGCGCGCTTGAAGGAGCGCTTGTTCTTCTGGAAGCCCTCGAACTCGTCGGGCTGGATGACCAGGTCGGCGACCTTCTTGGCCTTCTGTGCGCCTTCGCCCTGGGCGAAGACCCCGACCTTGGCCGGCTTGCCGCGGCCCTTGGGCAGGATGATGTCCTCGTCGATGCGGTTCTTGGGAATCGACAAATCGACGTTCTTCAGCAGGATGGCGAGGTCCACGGATTGCGTGAACTTGCGGTCCTGCGCCTTGGAGGCCTCAAGGGCCTTGGCGACGGCTTCGATGGTGGTCTTTTCGGCGATGGAAATCACCTAAGGCAGTACGTGCGACGGGGAACCCGTCTCCTGCCGGCTCTTCGCCGACAGAGGAGTGGTATAAAACCATTCGTCCAGGCGAAACTGGGGTCCCCGTGGAGGGTAGCCGCCGTTGCCGGCCTAGCCGAGGGGCGGTGCCTCAGGTCCTTCTCCGGAGGGCAGGACGAACCAGAACACGGAGCCTTTGCCGGGACCCCCGCTTTCGACCCCGATGGCGCCACCGTGCGCCTCGACGATGCCCTTGGCGATGTAGAGACCGAGCCCCGAACCAGCGCGGGTCCGTTGCATCGTGTCGTGGACCTGGCTGAACGGTTGGAACAGCCGCGGGATGGCCTCGGAGCGCAGGCCGATGCCGGTATCCACGACGCGCACGGCGACGCCGCCGCTGGCCCGCTGCACGCCCACCACGACGCGACCGCCTGCCGGGGTGAACTTGAGTGCGTTGGCGATGAGGTTGTCCAGCACTTGCGCGAGACGACGGGCATCGCCGTCGATCCACATTCCTGCCGGGGTGTTGGCCACCAGAGTGACATGGGCCTGCGCGGCGACGCCCTCGAGGGCATGGACGGCGTCGTTGACCGCCGCGGACAGGTCCATCTTGGCGCGGTGCAGGGTCAGGTTGCTGGATTGGAGCCGGGCGCCGTCCAGCAGGTCTTGCACCAGCAGGGTGAGCCGTTGCACGTTGCGGCCAATGACCGCCAGGGCTTTGCTGCGGCGTTGCGGGTCGGCGTCCACATCTGGTTGACTCAGCAGCCGCAACTCGACTTGGATTGGGGTAAGGGGGGTGCTCAGCTCATGCGCAGCGGTGTTCATGAACTGGGTGCGCAGGCGGTTGACCTCGCGCAGGTTCTCGATGTCTTGGACCTGGGCTGCAGCGCGGCGGCGTGCCTCCTCGGCCTCGCGCACCTCCGTCACATCCTGCGTCGTTCCGATGAGGCGGACGACGCGGCCGGCGGCGTCCCGTTCAGCCCGGGCGCGCCAGGAGCCGAGCCGCATCGTGCCGTCTTGACGCATCAGGCGCGCCTCGAACTCGAGCGGGCGGCCGTCCGCAAGGGTGGCCTGCGTGGCGGTTTGCACGGCGGCCCGGTCTTCGGCATGGATGAATCCCAGCAGGTCGTCGAGGTCCTTCGCCTCCGGTTCGGAGGCAAGGGCGAAGATGCGCCGCATTTCCGTGGAGACCGAAATGGGACGCCCTGGTTCCCAGACCCAGGACCCGACGTGGGCGAGTTCCTGCGCCAGGGCCAGGCCTGCCTCGCTGGCGGTCAGGCGCGCGTTGGCCTGCGCCAGGTCGCGCGATCGGGCGTCGGCGACGCCTTCACTGCGCAGCACGGCGGCCTGGAAGAGGAACATGCAGAGCAGGAAGACGGCGAGGCTTGCGGTGAAGATGATGAGCTCCAGTCCTTGGTAAGCCAAGGCGAAGGCCCCGACTGCGTCGAGACCGACCAGGAGTCCGTCCACGACAACGAGGACGGTGACCCAAAGGCGGGCGATGGCGGGCGTTGCCAGGAAGAAGGCGTAGGGCAGGTAGGCGAAGGTCCAAAGGTATCCCGTGTGGCCCCACCCGCCAAGGGCGAACTGCGACGAGACGACAAGGGTCCCGACGGCCAGGATGCAGTGGGTGGCCCAGGTGTAGTTCCCGGTCCGTTGCAAGACGACGTAGTTGACGCTGATGACCGCGAACGAGACCAGATGGACCAGCGCCAGTGCTGGGACGGCGGCGACCTCGTAGTACAGCCAAGTCGAGGCGGCGCAGTACAAGAGGGCAATGATCGTGTAGACGTTCACGATGGCCCGCTGCGACCGCGCCAGGACCCCGTCGGCCGCGGTTGCCGCGGCAGGTTGCATCACCGGGCAATCCACGCCTGGGCCTTCAAAGCGTCGGCGCTGAACGCCCCCGCCGTCACTCGACTTTGACCCATCCGCCCGCCGACGGCAGGCGCACCAAGTGGCCGACCCGGTCGTCGAGTTCGCGCAGCCCCTCGCACCGCGGACGCAGGCCGTTTTGCGGGCAGGCCTGGCAGGTGCGCTCGAGGCGGTGGAAGCGGAAGAGCCACAGCGCGTTGAGAGCGCTGAGCGACCCCAGCAGGAGCACGATGCGCACGGCCAGGGGCGCTGGCAGTGCAAGGAGTCCTACGATGAACGCGCCGAACCCGATGCCCAAGGCGAGCTTGACGGCCACCTGTGCCGGCGCCGATGGGACGCGACCGGCGAAGCTGAACGCCTGCGGACTTGCGATGAGCAGGCCGCCAACAGCCCAGGCCCACCAAGGCAGCCCCAATGCGCCACCAAAGAGCACGCCGCCGAGGACCGTGAGGGCAAGAACCGGGTAGCCGACGTAGCAGGCGATGCAGTAGCGTTTCCCGCCAAGGACAAACACGTCGGCCCGAAAAGGACCGCACAGGGGATGGTGCGACCGGCGGTAGGGGCCCATGCGGCGGACCACTTGCCAAAGCTCGCGCGGCCCCATCGCGGCTCCATGCCGGCTCGTCAAGGATAAATGCTGCCGTCCCAAGTGGGGGTGGCCGACCATGGGTGCCTACCGCTGCCCGAACTGCCAGGCGACCGTCAGCGCGGACAACCCGGCCGGCCTGGTGTGCCCACGCTGCGGCTACGGCGGAGCAGGCCCCGGCGCGGCCCATGCGGCCCCGCCGATGTACCAGGCGACTCAGCCGTTGCCGACGGCGGGCTACATGCAGGGCGCGGGGCCGATGTGCCCGCGCTGCGGCTCGACGTACACGCAGAAGGGCGGCATCCCGACGTGGGCCATCGTGAGCGCCATCGTCGGCTTCTTCCTAGTCTGCGTCCTGTCGCTGCTGTTTCTCATCGCCAAGGACGACAACACCTGCTTCAACTGCGGAATGAAGTGGAAGGCGTCGTAAGCGCCCGACCCGCTGGCGGACCCAAGCGGGGCATGACGTGCCGTTCCACGGCATCGCGGTACCGGCGGTTCCACAGCGGCCAAGTGACTGTGGCCACCGCCAGGAGGCCCAAGAAGCCAGTCGCAATCGATAGGCCGAGGGACCCGTCGGCGTCCAGAGGAACGACGATGGACAGCAGGGCCAACTCGACGGCAGCGGTGTTGTTGGCCGCGTGGATGAACGTGGACGGCAGCGTCGTGGCCAACAGCAGACGACGTCCGCCCCCGCCAAGACCGTGCAGCACCAGCATCGACAACCCCGTGGACAACCCATGGAACGCCATGCGTCCATACAGGATGACGTCGTCCTCGGTCGAGTAGCTCAGCGCATGCTCCAGCAAGCCAAAGCCGGCGCCCACGACCAACGCCACTGGCAGGCGAATGGTCAGCCACCGGACCTTCAGTGCAGCGCAGGGCAGCAATGCCAGTCCGAGCTTGAACGCCTCCTCGAACAGAGGCGCGCCGATGAGGACCTGCGCAAGGAACGGCATCTGGTTGAGGAAGACGACGACGGCGCCCGCGACGAAGAACGCCAGGGCCAGCCGCAAGTCGGTGCGTGACAGGCGGTCGACCAGCGGCTCGTCCGCCACAGTCCACATCCTGGGTCGCGGGACATACTGGACGAGCGGTGGGCTGGGCGGAACGGCTTGCCATGGCGGCACCGATGGGATAACCGGAACCGGCGGGCGCGGTGCTGTTGGCGGCGGGCTGGTTCGGCGTCTTGCCGCACCTTTCGTGGTCACCTTGGCGGGCGCTCGACGCGTCGCTACCGGGGTCTTGCGGGAGGCCGCCTTCTTGGCCTGGCTCGCCGCCGGACTCAAACTTCCCAGACCTCGCTCTTCCCCTTCCCCTTGTCACCCTTCTTCACGACCTCGGCGTCGACGACCTTGGGCTTGCCCTTGAGGGTCTCGCCCTTGGCCTTGGCCTCCTTCGCGGTGACGTAGCCGGCCTTCCTTGCCAACGCCTCGTTCGGGTCGACAGGCTCAGGCTTGGCCTTGCGGTGTTCGGGTGGAACGAGCGCGCTGCGCTCCTTGGCCAGCTCATCGTCCGCGTCGATGATGTCGCCGGAGCGGCTGAGCTTGCCGCCGCCCAGGGCCCTCGGCTCGGCCGACGGACCGCCGCCGCGCCGCGGGGGCAAAGCGGCGTCGTTGGAGTTGTCGACGAGGCTCAACTCTCCCTGGAATTCGAACTTGATTGGTTCCTTGGCGATGCGCGCGAGGAACAGCTCCGAGGCCGCGACGACTTTCTGCATGTCGAGTTTGCGTTGGCCAACCGGGGCATCGGCGGGGTAGCCACCGAAGTAGACTGTGAGGAACGCCGACTGCAGCCGGCGCACGAAGATGAGGGTCGACGTGGCCCGGCCCATGGTGAGCTTCACGCCGGCGTTGTGCATGATGAAGCCAGTCTCGCCGCCGTCCTGGACCTCCCAGCCGTCGAGTCCCATTTCTTTGGCCTGCAAGGGGCCCCACAGGGTCACCTTGGCGTGCTTGGGCACCCGGGCCTCCCATTTGCTGACGTACACGCCAGCGTCCATGACGTCCATCCGTCAGCCTCCAACGCTTGCCTTGTTCATGGTCGTCGCATCCTTCCGGCACTTCAGGTCCGGCCCGGGTCTTCAGGCTTGCCACTTGGACCTAGAATCCACTGCCCGACCGAAGCCAAACGCCAGGGACGCCTGACCGGGAATCAAGAACGCCCGGACAACCACTAGGGCGTCCGCGCCGCGACGCCCCTAGACGGGGCCCGCGCCGTGGTCACCGTGTCGACAGCCCCTGCGCCTGCCGTGGAGATCGTCCGCCCATTGGCGTCGTCGACGACCACGAAGTCAAGGTTGACCCCCAGGGCGCGCATGCGGCTTGCGACGACCCGCATGAACTGCAGGGTCTGCCGTGTCCCATGCCGCTCCAGCACCGGGTTCAGGGAGTCGAGCACCACTTGGCTGCGCACGCCCAGTTCGTCGCACGCCGTCTCGATGGCAATGGCGACGTCGTCAAGGCCCGCCTCGCCGGCCAGGGCCAGCGGCCCCCGGCGCGTCGCGTCGACGAACACGATGCCCGAGGTCTTCACGCCGGCCCGGTGCAGCCGGTCGCGGACGGCGTCGGCCGGGTCGTTGAAGCAGGCCAGGACCACCATGCTGCCGGTCTCGCACAGGTTGGCGACGTGGCGGTTGACGGCGCCTTCATGCTCGGCCGGGTGGATGTGCACGAGGCGGACGCGGCTCCAGGCGGCTGCGGTCTTCACGGCCGGGCGGCGCCCGTCGCCGAGGCGGATGTGGATGTGTGAGCGGGCGATGCTGTTTCTGACCACGCGCACGAGGACCGGCCCGGAGAAGTGGCCCTTGACCAGGTAGTCTTGCGCGCCGTCGTGCAGCGCCTGCACGGCGAGGTCCTGGTCGTCGAACCCGGAGAGGATGATGACGGGGACTTCGGGGTCGACCTGCCGGACGGCGTGGAGGGTAGCCAACCCTTGGCTGTCCGGCAGACCGAGGTCGAGCAGGACGGCGTCGAAGCCGCCGCGGCGCACCAAGGCCAAGCCGCTCTCCAGGGTCGCTGCGCGGGCAGTTTCCCAGCGCGACGACTGCGGAACGTCCTTCAGGGTCTCCAGAAGGAGGCGCGTCTCCCCGGCATCGTCTTCGATGTGGAGGACCCGCATTCGCCCCGCTCCAACGCGGTCAGCGGCTTAAGAGTTCGTTGCGGGGCCGACGCACCACTGCGGAATCAGACCCAGGACAGGATCAAGTCGACGGCCGCGTCGAGGTCAGGCACGATGGCGACGTAGGGGACGCCCTTGCGCCGAGCATGAGCTTCCAGGTTGGCCGCTGAATAGGTGGTGGCGAGCAAGATGGCGGGGATGCCGAACCCGGCTGCGGCCTGCGCATCCTTGAGTTTGTCCCCAATCATGACGGCGCGGGCCTTGTTGACGAAGCGGCCCTCGGAGGCAAAGGCGGCGGCGCCATCCTCCAGCATGCCGGAGTTGGGTTTGGTGCGGCGGTGGCTGAGGAGCGGATGCGCGAAGGCGGCCTCGATGTGGTCGAGTCGGCCGCCATGGGCTTCGAGTTCCGCCTTGAACTGGCGGTGCAGGCGGTGGATCATGCCAGGCGTCGCGGTGAGCAGGCCGACCCAGGGCTGGTTGGTGGCGAGGCTGGTCTGGATGCCGGGTTGGTTGAGGCGGGCGAAGGCCTCGCGGGCGCCGGGAAGCCAGCGCAGGTTGCGGTAGAACCGCAATCCAAGGAGCGGGTTGACGTTGAAGACGCCGTCGCGGTCGAGGAACACCGTGAACAGGGATTGTCCGGATTCTTTGCGCGATTTGCCGGATTTCCTCTTCCCTGCGACCGGTTTCGGCTGGGCTTTGCCCGCCGACCCTTCGATCCTCATCTGTGCGGGTCGGCGCGCGGCCTTTTTGGCCATCACAAATCACCCAGCGTCGTGGTGCGCTCCGCGTAGGCGTTGTGCTTGTGGATGGATTCCTCGGCCTCGGAGGAGACGAAGACGCGGACCTCCTTGCCAAGGCGAATGTACCGGTCCGCCGCCTTGTGCAGGACTTCCCGCACGACGTCCTCGACGAAACGCGGGTTGTTGTGAGCCTGCAGGACGAGGTCGCCCTCGTCGCCGCGCTTGAGCAACTCGAAGGTCGGCGCCGACAGGGAGTCTTCGCAGATTTGCACAAGGTCGGCCGCCTCGACGTCGGTCTCGCCGGGGACGTCGACGATGAGGGTGACGCGGTTGCGTTGGTTGTGCGTGATGAACGGCAGGTCCTTGGGTACTTTCGCGCCGAGCTTGTGCCGCACCGTCTCCATGGCGCACGGGCAGGCGGACATGCCGACGACCTGGACGCCGACGCGCCGCGTGGTGCTGGGTTTGCCCTTGCCCTTGCCGCGGAAAGCCTCGGCTTCCGCCAGAAGGCGATAGTTCTCCACGCTGGGTTTACCGCCGGGGTTGCGCCGGGTGAGGAAGTAGTCCGCTTCAGCCTTGATGTGGGCATGGCTGGCGTAGTCATGCTTGTCCAGAAGACGCACCGCCAGGCGGCGGCACAACGATTCCAGGCTCGAGGCCTCCTCGGCGACCTCCTCGTCAAGGATGTCGGCCAGCGCCTCGAGGTTGCGGCTCATGTGCGTGCCCTTCTGCGTCTTGGGCAGATCGACGAAGAGGTCGAACGCCGCCACGACGCCGCTGGCTTTCTGGCCGGGGCGGTGCACGGTCACCGGTTTCTTGACGCCGCGGACGCCGACGCGGGTGAGCCGGTAGGGGCGCGGCGATTCGGCGGCCTGCACGTCGGGCGACTCCGTCCCCATCGCGCGTTTGACTGCAGGTTTGGCCACGATGCTCGCACCGAAGGCCTGGACTTGAAGCTGCTACCCCGGCAGGCGGTTCCAGGCGAGGGCAAGGAAGGCGGCGTTGAGGGCCGCGCACGCAATGAAGGGCGCAAGAAAACGCACCTTGCGGGTCTTGTGGTGCGCCAGGGAAAAGCCCAGGAATTCACCAGGCCAGCCGCCCAGCAAGGCAAGGGCATGGAAGACGGCCTCCGGAACACGGCCCTGGCCGCGGCGGGCGCGTCGCTTGTCCACCACGGCGACGGCAAGGCCAATGAGGTTGGCGGCGGCGAGCCACGACCACGCCCACGTCGGGAACACGAATCGCGATGGCTGCAGGGGCAAAAGGCAGCCGGGCCACAGGGGCAGGGGTTTTCCGCCCCGGATTGGTCGCCATGGCGTGCTCGAACTGAAGATTGACGGCTGGCGCAAGGGTCTGCGGTTCAGCTCGGCCCACATCACGCCGGAGCACAAGAAGTGCGGCCGCCTGCATGGCCACACGTATGCCATCCATCTGCGGATGCGCGGCGACCAGGACGAGTGGGGCATCGTCCTCGACTTCGGCATCATCACGGACACGCTGAAGCAGATTGGCGACGAGATCGACCACCTCGTCCTCGTTCCGACGGAGAGCAACCACTACTCCGACCTCAAGGTCACCAAGGACACCGTGCAGTTCCGCGTCACCGACCCGTACACCGGGGAGCCGAAGCGCTTCAACTTCCCGCGCCAGGACTGCGCCATGCTGCCGATTCCCTCGACGACGGCGGAGGACCTGGCGAAATACGTCTACCGCGAGTTCATGCGCCGCACCAAGTTCACCACCGACACGGCGTTCGTCGAGGTCGGCGTGGACGAGGGCTACGGCAAAGGCGCCTGGTATGGCGAGGAAAAGGGCGTCAAGGCAAAGCCCACCAAGGCGAGCCGCAAGAAGCGCTAGCGCTGACGAACCGCCGTTTCGGGGGACCTGGGATTGAGCGGAGGCTCTTCGGGGATTGCATCGGCTCGATTGCCACGTGGAAGCTCGTCAAATTGAGCAGAGGTCTGTTCAATCCGTGGTCCCCCACACTGGAACGATGCCTACGAGCCCAATCCAGTCACGTCGAGGAGGCTGCCGCGTTCGGCCGACAGGGAATCCACCACGACGACCAGGCAGCACAACACGCGCGGGTCGAGGCCAGGTTGGTCGATGTGCAAATCGTAGGTATCGCCCCAGACCTGGAACGTCCCTTCCACGCGGGCCACAGGCTGCCCCATGGCGTTGCCGACCTGGGCGCGGTACGGGATGAGCCGCGTGAGCATCCGGCGGGCCAGTCCGCGGCCCGTGGATTCCAGCAGTTCGCCGTGCACGAAACCATCGGGGCCAAGCACCTGCCAGTGGTCCGCCAGGATGCTGGCCCAACCCTTGCGACGCAAGGTCCCCAAGAGGACGCCGGCCGCGTCGCGGACCTCCAGGTTGGCCTGGAAATCGAACACCTTGGTGGCCTTGACCTGGAAGCAGACGACGGCCTTACTCTCATCGGTGTAGACCGTCCAGGCCTCCTTGATGCGCATCCAGCGCTGCGCCACGTAGGCCAGAAGTCGGCCGTCTCCGCCCTCGATGCGGTACTGCCGCCCCAACGTGAGCCGGCGTTCGACGATGCGGTAGCGCGGCTGGTCCCACGGCGCGGCCAAGGCCATGCCGGCGAACCAGGGAACTGGGCTATCATGTTGCCGTGGGCACGCCGGCAGGGAGCCGCCAACTGGTTGGGGCGTGTCCTGCCCCCGACCCATGGCCAACGGTGCATCCTTTTCATCCGCTCCCTCGTGGCCTGGACGTGGCGCGGACGGCGGCGAAGACCGAAGGCCGGGGCGGCAAGCCGCAGGCCATTCGCAACTCCACACGCGGGCCGGCCTCCCACCCGAAGACGCGTCGCCCGCGCGCGGTCGTCCTGCTGTCCGGAGGCCTGGACTCCACGACCGCCGCAGCCTGGGCCAAAGCCGAAGGCCACGACATCTATGCCTTGTCGTTCGACTACGGTCAACGCCACAGGAAGGAGTTGACCCGCGCCAAGGCCGTGGCGAAGGCCCTGGGCGTGAAGGACCACAAGGTTCTCCGGCTCCCCATCGGCGACCTGGGCCACTCGGCCCTCACCGACCGGTCCATCGCGGTGCCCGACGCCTCCAAGACGGCTGCCATCGGGTCGTCCATCCCATCGACCTACGTCCCGGCGCGCAACACCGTGTTCCTGTCGTTTGCCCTGGGGTACGCCGAGGTCGTGGGAGCGTCCGCCATCGTCATCGGCGCCAACGCCCTGGACTACTCGGGCTACCCGGACTGCCGCCCGGAATACCTGGCGGCCTTCGAGACCATGGCGAACCTGGCTACCAAGGCTGGCGTGGAAGGCCGGACCGTCAAGGTCTTGGCCCCATTGTTGCACATGTCAAAGAAGGACATCGTGCTCGCCGCCCGTCGCCTCAAGGCCCCCATCGCGCAGACCTGGAGTTGCTATCGGGGCGGAAGGGCCCCGTGCGGGACCTGCGAGTCGTGCGTGCTTCGAGCCAAGGGGTTTGCCGAGGCTGGACTGACCGACGCGGCCCTCACGGTGGGTTGAATGCCGTCCAACGAAGTCCTGCTGGAGGACGCGTCCATCGTGCTCGCGCTCCTCCTGCTGGAGGCCGTCCTGTCCTTCGACAACGCCGCCATCCTGGCGGCGATGGTGCGCAAGCTGCCCGTGCGGGACCGCCGCAAAGCCCTCCTGTACGGATTGGTGGGCGCCTACGGGTTGCGGTTCGCCGCCATCCTGCTGGCCTCCGTGCTCATCGCCAACCCGATCCTCAAGGTCATCGGCGGCGGCTACCTGCTGTTCATCGGCCTTAGGCACTTCATCACGCTGGTGACGCACAAGCCACACGAGCACAAGGACCACGCCATCAAGACCGGGTTCCTCACCCGACTCGGCGTGCCCGCCCTGGTGGCGGTCATCGTCCAGATTGAACTGATCGACCTTGCTTTCGCCATCGACCAGGTCATCGTCGCCGTCGCCTTCACGCCCAAGATCTGGCTCATTGTCATCGCGAGCTTCATCGGCATCCTGTTCCTGCGCCTTGCGGCCGCCTTGATCGCCCGCGTCATGGATTGGCTCCCGCTGCTGGAGCACATGGCCTACGTCGCGGTGACCTACGTCGGCCTCAAGCTGGTCCTGCTGTACCCGGTCTCCTTCATCAACGACGGCCACGGAATCCACGTGCCGACGCCGCTCAGCATCAGCATCACGATGGCGCTCTTCGTCATCCCCATCCTGGTGAAGCTGGTGTTCAACGTGCCCCGGAGTGTTCCGCAAGGGTCTCACGTGGCGACGACCGCGCCGGAGTCCCCTGCCCCCAAACCTGAACCCGGGCGCCTGCAGGCGGCCAACACCGACGTGAAGGACGCCCCGCGTTACGTGGACGGCGTCCTGCAGCCGCCGCGCCCTCCCCCGGAACCTTGAAACCCGACCCGCCGTGGCCGCAGCAATGGTGGACCTGATTGGGGACATCGCCATCGTCGCCACGCTCGTGGTGCTCGAGGCCGTCCTGTCCTTCGACAACGCGGCCATCCTGACCGTCCTGTCGCGCCGCCTGCATGACCCTGCCCAGCGACGCCGGGCGCTGAACTACGGCTTGGCCATCGCCTACGTCCTGCGCGTCCTGGCCATCTTCGCCGCCGTCTTCCTCGTCCGCCAGCCTTTGTTCCTCGTTCTCGGCGGCGCATACCTCATCATCCTCGGCATCAAGCACTTCGTGGCGCTGGCCAAGAAGGGCGACGAGCACCTCACCGCCGAGCACAAACCCCTCCTGGCACGATTCGGGATGACGGCATTCGCCGCCGTCGTCGTGGAGATCGGGGTCATCGACCTCGTCTTCGCCCTCGACCAGGTCGTCGCCGCCGTCGGCTTCGTGCGCGGCCATGAGCACGCCACGGTCCTCATCGTCATCGCCGCGACGCTTGGCCTGCTCAGCCTGCGGGTTCTGGCGCCCTTCATCGGCCGCCTCATGGACTGGCTTCCGCTGCTCGAGCACATGGCGTTCGTCGCCGTGGCGTTCGTGGGCACACTGATGGTGCTGGAGCACACCTCCATCGACCACGGCCTGCAGCTTGTCGGCAACCCCGACGCAGAAGGAGCGCCGCATGTCCTGTTCCACCTGGAGAAGATGGTTAAGATTGCCATCACGTTGAGTCTGTTCCTGGTGCCGGTTGTCGTCAAGCTGGTGTTCAAGGTGCCCAGGAGCCACCCCGGCGTGCATGCCGCCGTCGAGGCGGACTTCGCAGCCGGCGCCCCGCACCGCGGCGACGACGTCTTGCAGGGCGACCCGAAGCACCCCGGTCAGATGCTTCACGACGACCCTGGCCGCTCGCCTTAAGGGCTCGTGGCCTGACGGGCCCTTGTGCAGATTACCGAGGTGTTCTACTCGGTGCAGGGCGAGGGCCGCCGCATGGGCGTTCCCACGACGTTCGTGCGCACGACGGGATGCCACCTCCGTTGCGTCTGGTGCGATGCCGCCTACGCGTTCTACGGCGGCGAGAAGAAAGGCCTCGACGAATTGATGGCCGAGGTGGCCAAGCACCCGACGAAGGAGGTCTGCTTCACCGGTGGCGAGCCGCTCCTGCAGAAGGACGCGTGGGAGTTCGTCACGCGCCTGCTTGACGACGACTACTCCGTGCTCATCGAGACCTCCGGGAACCTGTCCTTCGCGCGGGCCAACGAGTACCCCGTCAAGGTCCGCGACCGCCTGTGCATTAGCATGGACGTCAAGTGCCCCGGCTCCGGCATGGCCAGTAAGAACGACCTGCTGTTGCTCAAGGACCTGCGCTCGCCGGACCAGCTCAAGTTCGTCATCGCCGACCGCGCGGACTTCGACTTCGCCGCCGATGTCGTGCGCAAGCATGGCCCGTTCCCCTGCCCGGTCTACTTCAACCCCGTCGGCGGCACCGACCCAAAGGCGCTCACCGAGTGGGTCCTGGCGGAGACCAAGCCGCTCGACGTACATGTCGGATTGCAGTTGCACAAGCTGGTGTGGGGCGACGTGCCGGGGCGGTGATTACCTGCAGTTGTGCGGCCGCCAATCGATAGGCCAGCGCCTGGGCGAGTCCGTTGAAATAGGGCGATTAGTGGTCCAAGCCCGTGCGCCTGATTCCATTGGTCGCCCTAATGCTGGCCGGCTGCTCTGCATCTCCCGACCCCGCTCTTCCCCCCGTTGAGGTACTGGGGCCCCCGGCTCGGATTATTGTCTCGTGGGAGAACGTGACCTGGGAGTCCATCTGCACCGTTCCGGCAGGCTCGACGTGCGGTGTTAGCAATCATGAATTCAACGAATGGCGATTACAGGACGTTGGATCCGACCTTTGGCTCAACTTCACCTGGGAAGCCAATGACGAAGCAAACCGAGAGCTCACCGTGTCATACGGCAGTGGCGAGCAAACGGGTCCATCACCGTTGAGCATCCACGTGGACGAACCCGAGGAGGAAATCACAATCACCGTGAGTGGGAAAATCACGTCGTATTTTGTGGCGTACGAGGACGCGCCCCCGCAAGAATTCATGGCAACCGCCAGTTACCTTGCGGTTGCTTCTTTTGGCGACCCATAACCCGGGGCTGGCTCGTTTATCCAAAATACTTCAGCGCGCCCTCGAAGAACACGACGACGATGACGAGGATGGCGCACTCGACGATGGCGCCAAGCACGATCGTGGGCAGCGATTTCTTCATCGGCATTCCCAGGACGTAGGCGGTCAGGCACGCCGTCCAGGTCCCCGCTCCGGGCAACGGCAGCGCGACAATGGTGAACAGCCCGGCGTGGCCGGCGCGCTCAGCCTTCAGGCTCTTGCGCCGCGTACGCAGCCAAAGCCAATCCAAAGCGCGCGCCATCCAGGTGACATTGCGGGCGATGCGTTCGGCGCCGATGAGGATCCCAAACGCCAACGGCACGATGAGCAGGCTCGCGAGGAAGGAGACGGCGAAGGTCGGGAACCAATGCCAGTTGTAGACCAGCATGGCGACGGGGATGCTGGCGCGGACCTCGAGGATTGGCGTGATGGTCAGCAGGACGAGGATGAGCCAATCTGGAAGGCCCAGGCTATCGAAGCCGGCACGCACGGTTTCAGACAGGCTCACGTGCCGTCCCAGGGCCCCGCGCTCTTTAGGATGCCGCGGTCAAACGCCAGGGGCGTACTGCACCAGCATGACGGCAAACACCAGGAGGAGGTCCGCCGAGAGCAGGGTCATGGTAGGCGTGAACCAGCCCCAGCGCTGCGCCCCGTGCGCGACCAGGTTGCTGAAGACAAGGACCCAGCCGAAGACGGCCACCACGAAGCCGACGGCGCCCCACACGCCCTGCTCGCCGAGGAAAGTCGCTCCGGCAGACAACCACCACGCATACTGGAACGGATTGCTGAGCGTCACGGCCCACAAGGCCAAGGGGTGGGCGGGCGGCGGCTTGGCGACGTGGGCGCGGAGGCGGGCAGTGTCCCAGGCCAGGTAGAGCATGAGCAAGGCGCCGATGCCCGCCAACCAAGGCTTCGCGGGGTCAAGGTCCAGGACCTGCGGCAGCCCGAAAACGATGAGCAGCATGTACACGGTGTCAAGCGTGGGTGCGGGAAGTCCGGCGCGGATGCCGCCGAGGGCGCCATGGCGACTGGCTTCGCGCACGATGAGGGCATTGACGGGGCCGGGCGGAATGGCGAGGCTGAGGCCAAGTCCGGCTCCGAGGGCAATGGAGACCAAGGCGGCGAGCATGTCCATTCCAACTCAATCCGGCGAATCGGTCGTCAATCCGGCGAATCAGTAATGGTAGTCCCGTTCGCCGTCGGGCTCCAAGTCGGCGCCGAGGCCGAGGCTCAGGCGGTTGACGAAATTGAAGTAGGAGACAATCTCGACGGCCTGCAGGATGTGCTCGTCGTGGAAGCCGCGCGCCTTGAGGGCGGCGACGGCTTCCTTGCGGCCCTTGGCCGGGTCCTTGGTGAGGCCGATGGCGAAGTGCACGAGGGCGGCCTCGCGCTCGTTGAGCTTGGCCTTGGCGGGGTCCTTGGCGACGGACTTGACCCATTCGGGGTCGCGGGCGTGGCGGTCGAGGCCCTCGGAGTGGTGCGTGAGGCAGTACTGGTCGCCGTTGACCGATGAGACGACGACGGCCAGGAGCTCGGCTTCGCGGCGGCTGAGCCCGCCTTTCCCGAACACGGTGGCCATGTAGAGGTCGAGGTGGGCGCGCAGGGCCTTCGGGTTCAGGCTCTGGACGCGCAGGATGTTGGAGACGCGGCCGCGGTTGCGCTGGATCTCGTCGTAGATCTCGAACAGCTTGCCGTCCGCTTCATCTTCCCCGACGACCTTGATGTAAGCCAAATGCGCACCGTGTTGGGCCTTCGGCGTCCCGGGGCCGCATGGCGGCCGCCGCTTGCCTAGAGGCTCTGCGAAGTTCCGATGGAGGTCCCGGTCTTAAGCCTGGGCGCGGCCCGGAGGTCGTTTCCAGGAGGGCCGCTTTACTTGCCGCGGCTGCGGCCGATGAAGACCATGATGCCGGCGAAGATGAGCGCGAGGGGGCCAACCATGGACCAGTTGAAAGTCCACCAGGCCATGTTGTCGCCGAGCCAGGCGACGCCCAGCAGGAGGAAGAACAGGCCGAACCAATTGAAGGAGCTCCAGTCCATCGTCGCTTTGCCGCTCCCCATGTAGGTGTCGTTCATCGAAGGGAAAACCTTGGAAGGGAGGGATAAGGGTGCCTAAATCGACGCGCCGCGGACGGCTTGAGGGTGAACGGGTTCACGCCTTGACAGCGGAGTCCCGCCGGCTCTGCCAGAGAATCCGGCTGGCGACCGAACAATACGGCGACCACGCGGCCTGCCGGCCCTGCATGAAGGCCGCCGTCTTCGGCATCGGGACTTGGTACACCTCGGACACGGCAAGTCGTAGGCCGAGGTCCTCGTGCGGCAGGACATCGGGGCGATGCAGGTGGAACATGAGGAACATCTTGGCGGTCCACGTGCCGATGCCCTTGACCGTGGTAAGCTCGAACAGAATGGCTTCGTCCGTCATCGCAGGGAAGCGGTCGAACTCGACGTCGTTGCGGGCCGTCTTGTCGGCGAGGTCGAGGACGTAGGCCGCTTTGGCACGGCTCAATCCAGCGCCACGCAACTGGTCGGGACTGCGGTTGAGGATGCGGCGCGGCGTGATCTTGCCGCCCAGGAGCTTGATGAGCCGGCCCTGGATGGTGCGCGCCGCCGCCATGCTGACCTGCTGGTGCACGATGGACAAGACCAGCGTCGAGAAGCCGTCGCTGGTCAACGAGTGCGGCTCCGCGGGCAGCGGGTTCGCCTTACTCAGGAGAGCGAGGACCTTGTCGGTCTTCTTCCAGTGCCGCGTCGCTTCGGGCTGCAGCGCCTGGAGGGTCATGCCGTGGACGGGCCGTCGATGTAGGTCGGCCGCCAGGGGATGCGACTCAGCGTCATCAGCAGCGTGAACGTGAAGATGATGAGGGCGTTGAGGACGTGAAACGACCGTGCCACGCCTTCGAGGCCGATGAAGGCATACTGCACCTCAACCAGGACCAGGATGGCGATGCCGCTCCAGCCCGCCTCCTTGTCCGCGCCGATGAAGCCGGCCACGGCGATGAGAAGCGGCAGCAGTTCCAGGACGTGCACGAAGAAGATGTGGGCGTTCAGGAACGCCGAGACTCCGGTGATCCAGTATTGTTCGTCCCCGAGGAGACCCGCGCCAGCCAGGGCGATTTGCATGACGACGCACCCTAGCATGATGAGGAACAGCCAGGCGACCGCCTTGCGGAAGTTCAGGCGCCATCCCGGCAGCGGTTGGACGGCGGGCTCGGCCGGCGGAGGGTTTGCAAGACGCTCCGGGGAGTTGAGGGCCGGGGGCACCGGACGGACCGGATTGGGCTTCAGGGGCGGGCCAGCCATGCGCCTTGACTCGGCGGGCGGGTTTTCAAGGTGCCGGATTCAGAGAGTGGACGCCGGGGTTTCGGGGCATGGCTAAGCCGCTTTCCATGCGTCGCTGGGCTTGAACTGCGTCTCGTACAATCCGTGGAACAAGGGCTCGAACTTGAGTCGCTGGTCCTTGCCAGTGGCGGTTTTCGGGATGGCATCGACGAAGCGGACGACTTTGGGGGATTTCTCCCACGGCACGCCCCTGCGCTTGAACCAAGCCTGAACGTTGGCTTCCGTTAGCTCCGCGCCGGCCGCGTCCGTCTTGCGTTCCAGAACGGCCCCGATTTCCTGGCCGAGCTTCTGCGACTTGAAGCCGTAGGCGAGGGCGTTCTCGACGCCGGGAATCTGGCGCAGGAGGGCATCAATCTCGAAGGTGCTGAACATCTCGCCGCCGCGCTCGATGAGCTCCTTGATGCGGCCGACGATGAAGAAGAACGGGCGACCCTTGGCGTCGAGCGCCATGAAGCCCTCGTCGCCGGTCTGCAGGACGCCGAAGGGGAACGTCTTGGCGTTCGCCTCCTCATTGTGGTAGTACTCTTTCATCAGGTTGCGGCCGGCGACGACGATCTCGCCCCACGATTCATGGCCGACGGGTTGCCCCAGCCGTCCCGGGGGTTTCGCGGCGCCGGTCTTGGGGTCGATGATGCCCATCTGGTTGTGTTGAATCGGCACGCCGATGGAGGGGAAACCGTGGAAACTGATGGCGGACCGGTACTCGGAATCAGTCAAATTGGCGGGAAGGAAACAGGAATAGCACGTCGTCTCCGACATCCCCCAGCCGTGCGCGATGCGCAGGCCGAACTTCGCGGTGAATCCCTCGGCGACGTCGACGTAAAGCTGGCCGGCGCCGCAGATGACCGTGCGGAAGCGGTCCCGGATACCTGAGTACTGTCGCAGGTCCTCGCCAATGTCGGTGAGCGCTTTGAGCATGGCCGGTACGACGGAGGTGGCGGAGACGTTCTCGGCGTAGACACGTTGCCAGAACAGTTGCGGCTTCCACTTGCGGTTGAGCACGATGCTTGCGCCGCACCACATCGCGGTCAGGCAGGTCGTGACGATGGCGTTGACGTGGAACAGCGGCATCGCCGACATGAAGATGTCGTCGGGGCCGAAGCCGTGGTGCATCGCGATGCCGTGCGCGTCGTAGAGCATCTCGTGCGTCAGGACGACGCCCTTCGGGTGCCCGGTGGTGCCGGAAGTGTAGACGATGAGGGCCTCGGTGCCAAGCTTCTGCGGCGGAAGATCCGCTTCGCTCTCGACGGAGTACATCATCTCGTCCCATTCGGCGTCGTACACGGTGCGGACGCAGTTCTCGCCGAACGAGATGACCATCTGGGCGCCGGCCTTGCGGGCGATGGGGCCGACGCGCGGCGCGCAACCGTCGCGCACGAACAGGGCCTTGACCTTCGCGTGGCCGAGGATGTAGGCGAGGCGCTCGTCGTCTTCCTTCAGATTGAGCGGCGCCACGACCAATCCGGACGCCCACGCCGCGCAAAGCACCACCAGGGTGTCGCTGTGATTGAATTCGTCCGCGGTGGCAATGGCGTCGCCGGCGACGAGGCCGAGATCGGCCAGGACCTTCGCGGCGCGGCGAACGTCCACGAGAAATTCCTGTCGCGTCCACGAGCTACGGGTGCGACCGTCATCGTCGTAGAACACGAGGAACGGCTTGTCGGGGGCCTCGCGGGCGCGGCGCTCCAGCAACTCGCCGATGCCGTCGACGCCGAGGTCGAACGAGGGGCGCACGTCGCCGAAGAGGTCGCGGTGGTCGAGGCGGTGGGCCTGGGCGATGAGCGCCGCGGTGGACGAGACAGCCTTCGACTGCACGCCGCAGCACAGGAGAAGGCCGCTATGAGCATGACCGACGCTTGCAGGAGACGTCCAACAGGATTAATTTGGGTGGGGCGGGCGTGCGGACCTGATGCCCCTGCGTGTTCTGGTCGCCCTCTTGTTGGCCGCCGGGGCGTTGGCCGGATGCGCCACGACCAACTCCGGGGTCATGACGTCCCAAGAGGCCATCGCTGCTGCCCGACGGTTGGAACCGGAGGGCCGCCTCATGGGCGCCTTCGGCGTCGAGGGGCAACTGCCGGCTCGTGACGTGCCGCACCTTGACTTCCGCCACGACGGCCTCGACGACGGCATCTTGGGCGATGGCCGCCTCAGTTCCTGGGTCGTTGGGTTCGTGGTCGGCGAAACGTACGTGGAGCACCGCATCTATGCCGATGGCCGGGAGCCGGAATCCGCCGCCTATGAGCTGTCGAGCGCGGCCATCGACCAGCAAGTCTTCATGGCAATCGGCCAGCCAATGGATTCCGACGAGGCGGCGCGAAGCGCGGCCCCAGTCCTCGGGCCTGCCCTGCCCGAGGCGCGCGGCTACCTCTACACCTACAGCCTCGTGGAATTGGCCACGCCGAGCGCCTTGGTCATGGACGGCGAACTCCTGGCCGACGACGTCGGCCGCTTCGTGCACGCCAACGGGTGGGCCATCACGGCCATCGGCGCGGACGGTGACGGCAACGCAATCGCTGCGGTGGCCGACCTCGACACCGTCAACGGTACGTTGGCGGGTCCGCGCCAGTTCCGCCTCGTCCGGCAGACGCAAGCATTCTCGGGCCAAATGATCCTGTACGAGCCCGACGGGCCGGAAGCCCTGGCACCGCCGCCGCATGTGGTGACGTTCGACCTCCCGTCCGACGCGACGCGTATCCTGGGCAATCTCTCCGTCCGGCCGCACGACGCCTTGTACCCCTACGGCGGCACCGTTAGACTACGCATCCTCGGACCCGACGGCAACGCCGCGCTCGACCAGGATGATGCCCGCGACGTCCCCGTCGCACTCGAACAGGACCTCACGGCCGGTGCCTGGAGCATCGAGCTCAGCCGCTCCCAACCCAGCCCCGGCGGAAACATCTTCCTCACAGGATGGCTCACCACGACGCACGCCGTCCCCCTGTAAGTTCAAGACGCCCTACGGCCTTGCTGGCCCGTGGCCCAGGCCGCGATGTCATCACGGTAGCCCGTTCCCTCCGGGGGCGGGCTGCAAGTGCCCCTTTGCCGACGTCGCCTAGTCCGGTTGGGCAGCGGTCTTGAAAACCGCCGCGCGCGAGCGTTCCCAGGTTCAAATCCTGGCGTCGGCGTCAGGGGCTTCGCCCCCGACACCCCTGGGGCGGCCCCGCGCTGCTGCGCAGCCGCCCTGCCTCGGCGCGAGCTTCGCGCGCCGGCAAATGCCCGAGATCGGCAGATCTATGGATCCGCGGGCGGCTCAATCGTTGTTGGCAGTCCCCGATTTTCAGACCCTGATGCGACCCGTGCTCGAAGTACTAGCTGATGGCAAAGAGCGCAAGAGTGGCGAGGTTTCGACGATGGTTGGCGACCGTCTGAATCTCTCGGAAGAGGATCGGGCACTTCGCCTGAAAACCGGTCAGACTATCCTTCTAAATCGAGTTGCATGGGCCATTTTGTACTTGGTCAAGGCAGGGGCCGTGGAGCGCCCCAGGTATGCACACGTTCGAATCCTGGAACGAGGCCGTAAGCTATTGTCGAGTCCCGAACCCGTTCGCACCAAGTCCTTGGACAAGTTCGTCGAGTTTACTGCCTGGCGTAGTTCGGAAGCCGGCCCGACGTCGGCCGATGCCGTTGCCCAAACGCTGGCCACCTCCTCTTCGTCGCCTCAAGAGGATATCGAGCGTGGAATCGCAAGTCTAGAAAAAGTGCTGCAAGAAGACCTCCTCAAGCATTTACTCGAGGCAGACCCGGCCTTCTTTGAGCAAGTGGTTGTCGACATTCTGGAGGCAATGGGATATGCTGGCACTCGAGGCAGCGCCCAAACCCTCGGACGCACCGGCGACGGCGGCGTAGACGGTGTCGTGCACCAAGATGCATTGCAGCTGGACTCCGTTTTCGTGCAGGCAAAGCGTTACACGGGATCTGTTGGCGCTCCGGAAGTAAACAACTTCATCGGCGCATTGGACCGAAAGCGGGCTGTGAAGGGTGTGCTGATGACGACCGGCACATTTTCGCGGCAAGCGGTCGAAGCCGCGCGTGAATCTTCACGCAAGGTCGTGCTGGTTGACGGCACCAAGCTGGCTGAACTCATGGTACGCCATGGCGTAGGCGTAAGCACGACGGCCACGTACAAGGTGCAACGCGTGGACACCGACTACTTTGAACCTGATCAATAGCCGTGGAGGTCGGGTCTTTTTTGTTTGCTCGGATTCCTCGATTGCAGAGTTACGAATTCGCTGAATTCGTTGTCTTCGTTAAATTTTCTACTTCTCTTCCTTCCTCGCTCCCTGCCTCTGGCTCGGCGGCCCCGGCACGAAGTTCACCATCGCCACCTGTCCAAACCCGCCGGAACTCAACCACCCGACGGCGTTGACGCAGCCGTAGTCCTGTGCGAAGCTGAACATCTCCATGTACGGTCGCCCGAGAATTGCCGCCAGGACGCCGCGGTTCGTTCCTGCATGCGCTCCGACGACCATGGCGCGGCCCTTGTACTCCGCCACGATTTCCTCCAGCGTCGTCTTGACGCGCGCGGCGAAGTCGTTGGCGGTCTCGCCGCCGGGGGGCGCCGTGTTGGCGGGGTCGTGCTCCCATTGCTTGGCGTGGACGGAGTCCATGGCGAGGATCTCGTCCCAGCTCTTGCCCTCCCAGGCGCCAAAGTGCATCTCGGCGAGGCCGTTGCGGACGTCGAGCTTGAGGCCCTTGGCGCGGGCCAGGGGCGCAATCGTGTCGAGGGCGCGTTTGCGTGGGCTGGCCACGATGGCGTCGATGGGCGCCGGCTCCAGATAGGCACGAATGGCCTCCGCCTGGTGGCGACCGAGATCCGAAAGTCCAACGTCGGTGCTGCCGATGAAGGTGCCCACCCAGGGGGCTTCCACTTCGCCATGCCGGCAGAACCACAGGCGGGTCGCGTCCACGCCGCCGCCAGGCCGTCGCCGCCTTGAGGATTCGCCACTGCCCGGCACAGGCAGCCGGACCGTCTCTTTTATCGGCTGGAGCGGACTGTTTTGTCCGTGGCCCGCTCCCTCGTCTCCGGCCTCTTCCGGTACGGGGAGTCCGAGTTGGACCCGGTCATCCATTCCGAGATCCTCTTGGAGTCAGCGCGCAGCGAGGCGCGCGTGGCCATCCTCATCATCGCCGTGGCGCTCGGCTTCGCGCTGTACTACCGGTTCCAGGGAACGACGGTGGCGGCGACCAGCCTCTTCGCGCTCATCACCGTCATCCCGCTCCTCTTCGACGCCCAGTTGCGCCGCGCGGCGGCCAAACGGGTGCGCGGCAAGGGCCCGCAGCTTCCGCCGCGCATGCGCCAGCAAATGCCGCGCTGAAGCGCAGATTTCACGGATTGCCCTCCGGGCACTCGCCGCTTTGGATTCCGCAGATTAGGGGAACTCCACAATCTGTGGAATCAGGTCCGCATGACGGCCCGGAGGGAGCGGGAATCTGTGGAATCCGCGCTCAGAACGGACCCGACGCCGCGCCCATCAAGGCCAAGCGGCGGCCGTTCTCGCGGCTGACGACGACGGTGAGGCCGGATTTCTGGCACTCCGACTGCAGGGTCCGGTCGTTGGTCACGACGACGGCCTTGGCCTTGCGGGCGACCTCGAGCAAGCCGTCGTCGCCGGGGAGCTTGGTCTGCAGAATCTCGCAACGCTCGGCGAACTTGAGGGCCATTTTGGCGTGGCGCGCCACGGCGCCCTTGCCCTTGAAGGCCAGCGTGCCGAGTTCGATGAGCACGGTGGACGGTACGAGCAGTTTGACGCTGCCGAAGAGGTGCGCCAGGTCTTCCTCGACGCGCGTCCCGTGCGCGAAGGGCAGGATGAGCGCGTTGGTGTCGAAGACGACGGGCGTGGGGGCGTCCGCGTTTGCCGGCTTCGCGTCGCCCGCCATCGTGCTCACTTCAGGATGCCGTAGCCGATGAGGCGCCAGCGGCCACCGACGCGGCGGCTGATGGCGATGCGCGACGCGCCTTCGCTGGCGATGGGCAGCTTGAGGGCAGCCTCGACGGTGTCGTTGGACGCCTTGAGCACGAGACCGACCGTGGTGGCGGTGCCGGCATTGAGCATGAGCGGCTCCTTGACCTTGATGGGCTCGACGGCCGCCTCGTCCTCGGCGCCGACGACGCGTTCCAGGAGGGTGACCTGCATGGTGATGCGGTCGAGGGTCTTGGGGAGCTTGCCCGGGTGGCCCAGCACGCGGCCGACGAGGTTGTCCGCCTTCGTGATGGAGGGGTCAAGCTCGGTGCCGATGGCGATGAGGCCGCCGGGGCCCGCCTTGTCGACCGCCTGGTCGCCGATGAAGAGGCTGGTGATCTTCGTCCTGAGCGGGACGTAGGTGGCCTTGTCCTCCTTCTCGACGCGCAGGCCGGGCATGATCTCGATCTCGTCGCCGACGCGCAGGCTGCCCTTGCTTAGGGAGCCGCCGAGGACGCCGCCGCGCAGCTTGTCCGGGCGGGTGCCGGGGCGGTTGATGTCGAAGGAGCGCGCGACCAAGAGGAGGGGGTCTGCCTTGGGGTCGTGCGTCGGCGTCGGGATGACGCGCTGGATGGCCTCGATGAGGGCCGAGATGTTGACGTCGTGGTGCGCCGAGATGGGGATGACCGGGGCCTTCTCGGCAACGGTGCCCTTGACGAACGCCTGGATTTCCTTGTAGTTCTCCATGGCGCGCTTCTCGTCCACGAGGTCAATCTTGTTTTGGACGATAACGATGTTCTTGGCGCCGGCAATCTGCAGCGCCATGAGGTGCTCGCGCGTCTGCGGCTGCGGGCACTTCTCGTTGGCGGCGACCAAGAGAAGGGCGCCGTCCATGAGGGCCGCGCCGGAGAGCATGGTGGCCATCAGGGTCTCGTGGCCGGGGGCGTCGACGAACGACACGCGGCGCAACTTGCTCGGCTCGCCAACGAGGCGGGCGTCGTCCTTCTTCGTCGTGAAGAGCGCCTTGCCGTCCTTGTCCTTGCCGGAGAAGAACGTCGTGTCGGCGTAGCCCAGCTTGATGCTGATGCCGCGCTTGATTTCCTCGGAGTGGACGTCGGTCCAGACGCCGGAGAGCGCCTTGGTCAAGGTCGTCTTGCCGTGGTCGACGTGGCCGATGAGGCCGATGTTGGCCTCGGGCTGCTCGAAGGCCTCGCCCTTGCCGGCGCCGGCGTCCGCCTTGGACTTGGGCGCCTGCACGGTCTCGGTCGTTGCCTTCTTTGCCGCCACGGTTTTCGGCAGGCCGGGCTTCGGTTAAAGGGTTCGCTGCCCTCCTGTAGGATTGGCCGGATGGCCAGGATTTGCCGGATGGAGTGGACCCAATCCGCCAAATCGGGCCAAATTCGGCAAATCAGAGGGCCAGGATGAGTTGCGCAGCGGCGAGCACGCCGACCATCACGGCGATGGTCAGGGTCAGCTCGCCCCGCGACGGGGCGTCGGCAGAGCGGGGCATGAGCGATGCACGTCAGCCGTGAGTATATGGGCGGTTTCGGGCAAGACTCGAACGGACCAGCGAATTCGCCGGATTGTTGATTCGATTTGCCGGATTGCCTTGCTGCCGCTAGGTCTTGTCAATCCGTCGAATCCCGGAAAATCCGGCGAATCCGAGGGGCTTACTTCTTCTCAGCCGGGGCCAGGCTGGCGAAGTGCTCGCCGACGGGCTTGCTGCCGGCCTTGGCGACCTTCAGGTTGACCTGGATAATCTCGGCCGAGACGCGGTTGCCGCGGACGGATTGGCGCTTGCGGCGACCGGGGGCGTTGATCGGGTGGTAGCCGACGCCCTCGGTGAGGAGCAGGCGGCGGCGGGTGGTGCCCTCGAAGTCGGCGCGCATCGGGAAACCGGCCTTGTCGGAGCCGCCCGTGATCTGCAGCTTGTAGCCGGGCAGGTTGGCGTTGATGCCGTCGACTTGGTCGCCGATCTTCTTGTTGAGGAAGTTCTGGGCGTGGTGGCCGGTCACTTCGAAGTTGAAGGACTTGCCAGTCGCGGGGTCGTTGATGACGAGCTTGAAGGTGGCCATGGGGTCAACTCGCTCCAGGTATTCCGTAGGTTCGTGAGGGGCCTCGCGGATGCGAAACCCCTTCGAGCCCACAGTTCACCATAGGCGTCTGGAGCAATCCGTCCGACGAGGGGGTCCTATATGATGGTGACGGGCGCCGCAACAGGAGTGTCTTCCTCGACGGGGCCTAGCGCCTCTCCGGGCCAATGCACCCGTGCCGACGGCAGGTCGTACTGCGCATACTCGAACGTCGCAACACCTTGCGTCGTCCCCAACACTGCGGCGACCCAGGATTCCGGGCTGACGGTCCACGTGCCGACGCCAGTGGCTGCGGTGCGGTTGACGCGCTCGGAGTCCCAAAGGGCGAAGTCGCGGGCGCCGACCGTGATGGTGCGAGCTTCGAAGCCATCGGCGGGTTGCGCATCGCCCGTGAGTCGCCCGGTCAGCGAGAAGGCGCCGACTTGGTCGAGGGCGAATGAACCGGTCCAGCCTTGCGCCGACGGGCCGACGAAGGAGCCTCCGTCGCGCACGGGAAGGTCCCACGGCTTGGCCAGCAAGCGCCAGGAATCGGAGGCGACGAGGAGGTCCCATCCGTATTCGTAGTGCGCCGAGAAGCGTTCCTCGCGCAGCGCGGCTGGCGGCAAGACCGGTGTGAAGAGGATGCCCGACTGGAGGGAACGCAGGACGTTCTCTTCACCGAAACCGTAGGCGCATTCCACGGCGCGGAAGCCGAGAGTCGCGGCGCCAGCGAGGGCCGGGGAGGATTCGGGCGGGCTGGGCTCGAAGCCGGAGGGAAGGTAGGGTTGCAGCGTGGCGGCCGTGACGGGGACCGACCAGGTGATTGATTCGCAGTCTTCCTGCCCCCAGTCAAGGACCCGCGCGGGTTGCGCCACGCCTTCCGTTGAAGGCAACGGAGACGGTTCCGGCGCCGTGGGCTGCGCGCAGCCAGCCAGCAAGGCCACGACCAGCAGCATCGCGGCGCGGCGCATGGCGTGGCCCAGCCGCGGGACCGACGTAAGCGAATTGCCGGAACCGGCCGGGTGCATGCCGTCATCGCCGTTGGCCAGGACTTGACGTTTGTGGCGGCGACGCGCGGGTCCGCGACTCCCCGAGGGCGCGCGGCCGGCCGGCGGTCTTGGTCGCCGCCGCGGCCACGCCCTGGTGGGCCTCGAGGATGCCGGCGAAGCGCTGCATGGCGTGCTGCTCGGCCTTGCGCAGGTGCTCCTCGAACGTTGAGCGGGCCAATCCGACCCGCGTGGCCAACTCGCGGGCCTCCACCTTGCGCGGGACGTCGTAGTATCCGGTGCGGACGGCCAGTTGCAAGGCTTCGAGTTGCCGGCGCGTCAGGCCGGCGGCCAAGTCCGCGACCGGGACCACGGCTCCGACGGAGTCGTTGGGCACATCGGAGGCCGCCTGCAACAGGGTCGTGCCGAAACGCCCGAGGCGGCGCACGAGGACGCGCAGCCGCGCCTCGGTGGGCGCGAGGATGGCGTACTGTTCCCAGCCGTCGCGGTAGACGGCGGGCCATAAGATGGTGCAACCCGCCGCCAGGATCGTCGGGATGACGCCAATTGGCGGGTTGCGCGTGCGTACGAGGGCGGAATTCGCTGTGCGGCCCATGACGTCGAACGGCGTGAGGCCGTCGGATTCGATGTGGCGCACCACGCGTTCGACTTCGGCGGGTTCGCCTTGCACGAGCACGAGGTCGCATTCCTCATCGGAGGAGACCTGCATGGCGACCGTTCCAGGGCGCAGGCTCGTCATGAGACAGCCGTCGTGCTGGACCCGCAGGTCCGCCTTGACCACCATGGCCTGGCTACGCCCGTGCAGGCTTCTTGAGCGCTGTGTTGGACGGACTCGCAGCTGCGCGGCGGTCAGGCCGAGCGTGCCGCGCGGCGGCGACGCAGCATGGGGCGGAGGTACCAGATGGCCATGCCGCCAACGTAGAGCGCCCAGACGGCAAGGTCGAGGACGGCGGGCGTGGCGCGGTAGCCGAGGACGCCGTAGAGCAGGCCTCCGGCAACACAGTTGACCGTCACGTTGTCGCCGCACTTGTGCGGAAGGAAGCCGCTCCAGTCCCACGCCTGCGGTGTCTCGGGCACCCAACCGACCTCTTCGCCTTCGTGGGCCGCGTAGCCCAGCATGCCGCCCGCCACCAGGATAAGGAAGACGCCGGTGACGGCGAAGAATCCCTGGACGCTGAGCTTGACGGTGCCACGGAAGAGCAGGAAGGCCAGCACGGCACTGATGGCGATGCCAACGAGGAGACCCAGCAGGATCTCGGCGGGCGTCGCTTGGCCGGCCTGGGCGGCGATGAAGACCACGGTTTCAAGACCCTCGCGGACCACGATGACGAAGGCGAGACCGAGGAGGACGGAGGAACGGCCGGCAAGGACGGCGTCCTTCGCCTTGGCGTGCAGGGTCCCCATCGCGTGCTGGGTGTGTTTGTACATCCAGACAATCATGTAGGTCAGAATGAGGACGGCGAGGGCGCTGGCGGCGGCCTCGAAGGCGGCGCCGAAATCCTCGGAGAGTTGGTCGGCGAGGCGGTAGGTCAGCACGCCCACCGCGATTGACACGGCCACACCGAGCAGGCCGCCGATGAGGATGGACCGGCGGGCTTCAGGGTGGCCGAGTTTGACGACGATGCCCGCGAGGATGCCGCAGACCAGCAGGGCCTCGAGGGATTCGCGCAGGGCGACAATAGCGATGCCAGCGAAGGACATTTCGGGGCCTCGAAATCGCCGAGGAGAGAACCCTACTTGAATCTTAGGGGAGCCGAAATCAGCATTGGATTCGCCGGATTGTTCCTTGATTCGCCGGAACGGTTTTCTCCCTTGGACCGAGCCCCAATTCAATCCGGCCAATCGTTTGGCAATCCGTTGAATCAGTGGGGGTGAATCTGTTCCCTTACTTTGCGGGTGGTGTCGAACTTGTGGCCGAGGCGTTCGTTGAGGAAGCCTTCACACCACGCCTCCAGTTCCTTGGGCAGGGTGTGCTCCATGTCGCAGGCGGCCTCGTGCGCGGCCCCGTGGTCCATGCCGCAGACTTCCTGCAGGAACGCCTGCATGATGCGGTGCTTCTCCAGCGTGCGTTTTCCGACGGCGCGGCCGGAAGCCGTGAGGACCACGCCCTTGTACGGCTCGTATGTGACGTGTCCGGCCTTCTCCAGTTTCTGGATCATGTCGGTGACGGACGGTGGCGCGACCTTCAGGTGCTTGGCGATCTCGCCGGTGCGCGCCGGTTCCCCCGCTTCCTCCAGGCGGTAGATGGTCTCCAGGTACTCCTGCATCTGCTCGGAGACCGTGTGGTGCGACACCAAGCCCACCGAGGAGTTCGGCATACCTAATCCTGACGCCCTGCGGATTCGCCGGAGTTCAGCGAGATTTGACGGATTCCTCAATCCGCAAATCGATTCAGAATCCGGAAATCAGGGTGTGGCTGGGAACGTGATGTCCGGCATGACGGCGCGCTTGATCACGTCGCGCTGCATCTGAGTCGTCTCGCCGACGAACCACAGCGCGCGCGAATCGCGGGCGAAGCGCTCCGTGCCGCCTTCGCGCATGAAGCCGGTGCCGCCCTGGATGCGGATGGCCTGCCGCGTCATGGGGACCGCCATCTCATTGGCGAACGCCTTGGCGCGGGCAGCCCACAACAGGCCGTCGTCGGCTTCAAGGTGGGCGGCCGCCGCCAGCGTGAGGGCGAGGCTGGCCTCGACGTTGACGTCGATGAGGGTGATGCCGTCGGAGACCGCCTGGTACGTCCCGATGGGCGAACCGAACTGGATGCGTGTGGCCGCGAAGGCGGCCGCGGCCGCATAGGCGCCCGCCACGCAGCCCGTGATGGCGGCCGCGGCGGCGACCTGCAACCAGGCGCGCGAGGAGCGCAGGAGGTCGAATCCTTTGCCGACCTCGCCGAGGCGGTGTGCGTCGGGCACGACGACACCCGAGAAGTAGACGGTGCGGATTCCTGCACCGCGCAAACCCATGAGGGGTTCGTTGCGGCCGAGAGAGACACCCGTAGCGTCAGCCGGGACGTACAACAACGTGGGGCCCGATGGGTTGCCCTTGCCGGCCTGCACGTTGGCAAGGACGACGAAGTGCTTGGCATCCGAGGCGGCGATGCCCCAGACCTTCTGGCCAGTGACCTTGAACCCGACCTTGTCGGGCACGGCCATGGTGCCGATGCTTCCGGCGTCGGAGCCGTGCGCCTCCTCCGTCGCCAGGACGGCCACCAGTTCGCCTGCGGCGGCCTTGGGGGCCAGTTCGGCGGCGACCGCGGGGTTGGCGAGAAGGCAGCGCAGGCCGAGGCCGTTGTGGACGGCGAGAATGGCCGCGGTGTTCGGGCAGACCTTGGCGAGTTCGTGGACCGCTAAGGCGTAGGCCGTCGGGCCCGCGCCGGCTCCGCCAAGCTCGGTGGGGAGTGTGAGGGCGGTGAGCCCGAGACCCGCGGCGGCTTGGATGACGTCGGCGGGGAAGCGGTCATTGCGATCGAAGTCGGAGGCCTGCTCGAGCCCGATGGTGGCCGTGGCGAACTCGCTTACGACCTTGCGGATCAACTGCTCATCGTCGGAGAGCGTGTACGGCATGCGTTTCGCCAGTCGCTCCTGGGCGCGTCCCAGGCCAGCGTGAACCCATCAATGCCAATCCCCTTAGCCTTTGGGGCCCAACGACCGCGTCGGGGGGGTTGGGCGGGTCGTTGCATCGACCGCTGGGGCCAAGTGTGGTGGCGTCGCTTGCCTTGCGTGCAGAAACCGAACGGTCCCGACGACGCGGCGCTCAAGGCCCGCCTGTCGCCAATGGAATACCAGGTCACGCAATGCTCTGCGACGGAGCGACCGTTTTCCGGAAAATACTGGGACCACAAAGGCGTCGGCATGTACAAGTGCGTCGTGTGCGGCGAGGGACTGTTCAAGTCGGACACGAAGTTTGACTCCGGGACGGGTTGGCCGAGTTTCTGGGCCGCCGTCGACCGCTCCAAGGTCAAGGAAGTGGTGGACCGCGAATACGGCATGGAACGCACGGAGGTTCGCTGCGGCAAATGCGATGCGCACCTCGGCCACCTCTTCGACGACGGCCCCAACCCGTCGGGGGAGCGCTACTGCATCAACAGCGCCAGCCTCGACTTCGACGGGAAGGCCAAGTAGTCCCGCATCGCCCGCGTCGGTTCGAAACCGTGACCGCAAAGCCCAATTGGCGCCCGGGCCCGTCCAACGACATGCGTTTGCTTGCTGCCTTGGCGACCCTCGTCCTGGTTGCGGGGTGCAGCAGCCCTGAACAGCCTGACCCGCAGATCTCCTCGTCGACCACGGGCGCTGCGACGACAACGACCACCAGTGCGACACCAGCCGCACCCGCCGTGGTAACCCCCGTACTGCCTAGCCTCGAGTTCACCAGTTGCCGCAACCAAGGCGGCGTCTTCTCCATCCCTCGCGCTGCGGCGCTCGAGGTGCTGCCCGATGGATTCGAACCGCAAGAGGCCACGAGCGCAACGTCCCCACCGGACAGCGTCGTCCTTTACGCGATTGCGGTCCACTGCGAAGCGTCCATCGTTGACGGCGTAGCAGGGAGTGCCTTCGACTTCGCCTACGCGGAGCTGGCCGTGACGCCGTCGCAGGCCTATGCCATCGACGGAATCGACGACTGCACCGTGCCATTGGCCTTCATCGCCACGGACGCCGTCGTGGGAGCGGCCTTGGCCGACTACGGCCTCGGGGTGGCAGGAGCGGGCTCCCTGGACGAGACGGCCGCGCAGGCCGAAGGCACCGGCTCGGACCTGAAGTCTTTCAAGCTTGGTGGAGCGTCGCTGGAGTTCATCGTTGGCGAGGCGTCGGCCGACACCTTGACCGTCGGCGAAGGGGCCTTCGTCCTCTATGGCGTCCAGGATCGCCAGGTCGTCTCGCTCCTCAAGGGCACGGCTCAGGGAGGCTCGGCGCACTATGCCCCGGCCCTGTTCCAGTCCGCCGGCATCCCGGCCCTGGCGGACGCGGCGGGCGGCGCTGTCGGGTTTGGCGCCACCGGGTTCAACCTGCGCTTCGAACCCCTGGCCTTGCCCGCCATGGTCTGAACGCCAGGCGACGCGAGACGCAACCAACAGGAGGGACGTCCACCGTTTTTTCGAAGTGGTGTGGAGATGGGCTTGGCAAAGTATAACTCACCTCGGCAATCCGTGGCCGCTTTTCCGTGGTGGTGGCTGGTCGGCCGCGCAAACGGAGGGCAAACTTCGAGTGAGACCATGAACATGAACAGCAAAGCCCTGATTGCCGCGGCCGCCGTTGCCGCCCTTCTCTTGCCCATCGGAAGCGCTGGCGAAGCCAACGCCGCCAACAAGACCGCCGCCGCCGGAAGCAGCTTCGTGCACCTGGGAACAGCCGTCGCCCCGCTGCCGCCGACGACCATCCTGGACACTCTCATCAAGGCCGGCGGACCGCAGGACATCGTCATCCAGGTGGCGCTGGAGTGCTCGCTCGTCACCGACGTGTACTCGACCACCATCGACGACCACCCCGAGGGCTACACCGCCGTCGGCCGCGCCGAGGCGCACGTCGTCGTGTGGGTTCTCCTTGACGGCTCGCCCGTGACCGTGGGCGGCGAGGACGCCGACGGCAAGGTCACGTTCTGCGACCGCGTCCACCAGCAGGAGATCCGCGACATCGACGAGGACACCGGCAATTTCACCATCCGACAACTGCAGGAGACCATGTCGGCCAACGCCTTCAACTGGGTCGCCCTCGACCTTGGCTCGGGCATCCACACCATCCAAGTGATGGCCAGCATCGAGGCCGCCAACACGGAGGGCTCGTTCGCCCAGGGCGCCATCGAGAAGCGCACCCTGATTGTCGAGCCAGTGGACTTCGCCCACGGCGCGACCATCGTCTAGGCCGGCTGCACGTCCCCTTTTCCCCTTCCTCCCAATCCGGTCCTTGGATCCACCCATTCCTCGCGTCGCGGCATAGCGTCGGCCGTGCGCGACCACTGGCCGTAAATGCCCCTGTGCGGCTCGGGTGGCATGGCGCTCCCACCGTCGGTCGAGGTCATTCAGGCAACCCTGGCCCCGGCGTTTCTGCTGTCGGGCACCAGCGTCTTCCTCAACTTCGCGCAGAACCGCCTGTTCCGCGTTATGGACCGTGCCCGGGCAAGCCTGGGCCCCGACCACTCGGAATCGTCCAGCCGGCCCCGACTCATGCGGCGGGCCCACCTCCTGCGCAACGGCATCGCGCTCGGTGTGGCCACGGTGGGCTTGACCGTCGCCTCCGCAATCCTGGTCATGGCCAGCGAGTTGTTCAACGCCGGACACCTGGCCGAGTGGGCGCCGTACACGTTCGCCTTGGCGTTGCTGTCGCTGTTCGTGGCCCTGTTGTTCATCTTCTCCGACACCTTGGCGTCGGTGCGCCTCGTGGAGCGCGACGAGGCGGGGCAGAAGCGCCTGTAGCGAGCCTGGCCGATCCTATTCGAGGACGGCGGTGACTTCCACTTCGAACGGCACGTTGAGCGGCAGCTCCGCCATGCCGATGGAGGTTCGGGCGTGCTTGCCCTTGTCCCCGAAGGCCAAGACGAAGAGCTCGGAGGCTCCGTTGGCGGCGAGGTGGATGTCGGTGAACCCCGGGGCACAGTTGGCGTAGTTCTGCGTGCGCAGGAGCCGGACCTTGTCGAGTTGCCCGCCGCTGGCCTCTTTGAGGGCCGCGATGGCGTTGAGGGCGCAGAGGCGCGCCATCTCCTGCGCCTGCGCGAGGGTGAGTTCCTGGCCGCACTTGCCGGTCATCACGGGCTTGCCATCCTTCGTGGGGATCTGCCCAGCGACGAAGAGGAGGTTGCCGGCGCGCGTCCACGGGATGTAGGCTGCCGCAGGCTTCGGGGCGGAAGGCAAGGCATGGCCGGCCGCGGACAGGCGCTTCTCGATGTCGCTCATGCGCGGTGGACCCGGTGCGCCCGGGATGAAGGCTTCGCCGCACGGCTATCGACCCGCGCCACGGGCCGTAATTTCAAGCCGATGCTTTGCAAGGGCCAAGCCCTGACTAGGATTTGTCGCCTATGTTTCGGAAGTAGAAGACGACGACAGCGCCGGTGAGGCTGCCAAAGACGGCCCCTACCGCGTTGAGCAGCGAAACCGCATCGGTCCCGACGGTGCGTCCTTGCAGGAGGCCCCAGAGTGCCACGGCCACGGTCGCGACAATGCACAACACGAAGGCTGTAACAATCAGATACGCGAGCACAGACTGCGTGCGAGGGGACGGCCCCCGGTATTCGTTGGTGCGCTCATCGACTTCTTCCCGCCAGTCAACGGATGCGGGTTCGGCATCAGATTTGGGTTTGGATACCATGCGATCACCATTGGAAGAAGGAGGAGGCGGGTTTCAGCCGAAACACCAGATGGACAGGTCAAATCGCTGAAGACCCCGTAGGTCGTTGTCCGCTCCTACATGATAACGTGCAATTCTTTGCCGTCGGGCTTGTTGCCTTGAATTACAATCTCTTTTGAGCCTTTCAAGGCGCGAGCCAGTAGGAGTTCGCGTGCAATTGCACGGCGAACCGCTTCGGACGTTGTGGAGGCGCCAAGGAGGAGTCGCAATTCCTCGAGGTCCTCCACAAAGGCCTCCGATGCGGGGACTTTGATTACTGAAGTCAAAATAAACACCACAATACGAAGCGAAATCCTTGACGGCCGCCGAGCGCGATGACTCAAGGTGGGTTTGTCGGGCCGTCATGAATTTCACGTTCTAGCCGACGACTCGTAGTCGAGTTCGGTCAGGTATTGTGCGGGTGTGTCGGGTTGCCATGTGTGTCAGGTCTCCAGAAAGGCACATTTCTGTGCCAAATCCGTATTGTCTTCTGGCCTTATTAAGGCTATCTAATGGCCATTTATTGGCCAAAAGCGCTGTGCAATGGCCCTTCAGCGTTTTCAACCAAAGCCCCGTCGCAGCCACGCCCATGACCAAGATTGCCGTCCTAGTCAAGATGGCTCCCGACGTGAGCCAGCTCAAGATCGACCCGGCCACGCAGGCGCCGAAGATGGATGGTCTGCCGTGGAAGGTCTCCGACTTCGACAAGAACGCCATCGAGGCTGCAGTCAAGCTGAAGGAGAAGGGCCAGGCGACGAAGATCACGGCCTACACCTTCAATGGCGGCCCCAACGTCCTCAACCTCATCAAGGAGCCGCTGGCCATGGGCTGCGACGAAGCCGTCGTCCTGTCCGGCCCCGACACCGACGGCGCCGGCATCGCCCGGGTCCTCGCCGAAGCCATCAAGAAGAACGGTGCCGACCTCGTCTTCGCCGGCGAAGTCTCCATCGACCGCGTGGCCGGCGAAATCGGCCCCCGCGTCGCTGCCCTCCTCGGCATGCCGAGCCTGGTCAACACGCAGGAAATCCACGGCATCGAGAACGGCGCCCTCAAGGCCACCCGCGACGGCGAACCCGGCGAGACGGTTCTGGTTCCGATGCCATGCGCGGCGACGTTCAACGACGAGGCCAACCACCCGCGCCTGCCCGCCCTCATGGCCATCCTGCAAGCCGGCAAGAAGCCCATCCGCCAAGTCAAAACCGCCGACCTCGGCATCGCCGACGCCACCCTCGCCCGCCGCATGGCGATGACCGGCAACAAGGCCCCCAAGCAGGAACGCAAGGGTATCCTCTTCTCCGGCGCCGACGCCGCGGAGCAACTCGTGGCGGCGCTTCGCAAGGAGGGGGTCGCGCAATGACGACGATTCTCGTTTGGTCGGACGACGCCCGCACGCTCGGCGAGCTCACGGCCAAGGCCGCCACGTTCGGCACCGCGCAATCCTTCGACTCCGCTGGTCTGCCCGACCAAGACTCCGCTACGTTGGCCCTCGGCCTGGCCGACGCCGCCAAACAATGCGGCGCCGCGCTGGTTCTAGTGGGCGCCACGAAGAAGGGCAAGGACGTCGGCCCACGCACCGCGGCCCACCTCGACTGGCCCTTCGCCTCGGAATGCCAGGCCATCGCTCAGTCCAACGGCTGGACCGTCGAGCGCATGGTCCTGTCGGGGAACTCGAAGGCGACCTACACGATGGGCGCCAACGCGGTCTGCACCGTCATGGGCAAGACCTTCGAAGGCTCCGCACAACCCGCCGGCAAGGTCTCCGGCTCCGCCGCAGCGAGCAAGGTCAACGTCGTCGGCAAGAAGGAAGAGAAGCACTCGGACTTCGACCTCGGCTCCGCCCTCGTCGTGGTCGGCGTCGGTCGCGGCTTCAAGCAGAAGGCCGACATCAAGCTCGCCGAGGACTTGGCCAAGGCGTTCCCCGGCGGCGCCGTCGGCTGCAGCCGCCCCGTCGCGGCGGACCTGAAGTGGCTCGGCGAAGAACACTGGATCGGCCTGTCCGGCCACGCCATCAAACCCAAGGCCTACATCGCCTGCGGCGTGTCAGGCCAAATCCAGCACATCGCCGGCATCCGCGGCTCCAAGCTCATCGTCGCCATCAACACGAACAAGGACGCCCCCATCTTCGGCGTCGCAGACTACGGCATCATCGGCGACCTCTACCAGGTCCTGCCCAAGATGACGCAGCTGCTCAAGCCGTAGCCTCACCGGTAGCACGGTTCAACGACCCGCTCACAAGCACTAAACGCCCCGGCGTGCAATCCTGTGCTGTGCGAGCGTGGACTGTTGCCGTGGCCGGGCTTTGTTTGGCCCTTGCGTCGAGCGGGTGTCTTGGCTCCGGCGGCGGCCTGTTCGGCGACCAGCCAGGCCCGCGTGATTTCGTCTCCAGTGCCGACTACACCAAGTGGGTCATCGAAGTGGACTTCGTCCAGGGCCAGGCCCCACCTGCAGGCGTCCTCGATTTCGTGAAGGGACGCCTGGCTGCGGTCGTCGACAAGCCGGACGGGATCGAGGTGCGCATCGACGAGACGCTCCCCACCCGCGGCGGGACATGGACGCAGAACGACCTGTTGGACCTCAGTGACGCGCACTTCCAGGCCGACACGTCGGGGAAAACGGCCGCCATCCACCTGCTGTTTGTGGACGGCTCCTACGACCAGGCCAACGTCCTGGGCGCTACCTTCAGCCGGGAGAGTGCCACCGGCCAAGTGGTCTCGACTGGCCCCATCGTCATTTTCTCGCAAGCCATCCGCGACGGCTGCGGCCCAATCTGCCTTAGCGGCACGACGCCGGCGTTCCGCTCGGTCATCGTCCATGAATTCGGCCATGCCATCGGCCTCGTCGACAACGGCATCGCCATGGTGCGCCCGCATGAGGCATCCACTTGCGGGAATCCGCCCCGGCCCGACGAGGGACACTCCTCGAACAGCGAATCCGTGATGAATTGCGACGTCGAGACCAGCGGCATTTTCAACCTGGCCAATGAGCCACCGACGGAGTTCGACTCCAATGACAAGGCCGACTTGTGCGCCGCCGGCGGTCGCTGCTGATTCGCCGGATTCGCCGAGGATTTGGCGGATAATGGAGCAGTCTTGGCCAACCGACGCAGCCGAATCCCTCGAATCGAGTTGAAATCCGGCAAATCGTTCGCCGCCTTGTGGCGAACGAGTGCCCGAACTACCCAGACCAGCCGTGCCGGGTCAACCTGGACCTCATGCCCGGGGACACGGCGTTGTGGATGTACCTCCTCACCGCCGTCGCGTTCGCCGTCTTCCTCTACGGATTCTATGAGATGGTCAAGGTCTGGCACCTCGGCAAGCCGTTCAAGCCGGTGTCGTGGAAGGTCGGCCTCCCCCGCCTCGTGACGGCGCTGGCCACCCACCGCAAGTTCCAGCAGCAGCCCCGCCCCGGAACGATGCACGCCTGGGTGTTCTTCGGCTTCGTCGTCCTGTTCATCGGCACTGCAATCGTCGCCATTGACGCCGACCTCTTCGAGCACTTCCTCAAAGCGAAGCTGCTCTTCGGCAAGCCCTACCTCGTCTACGAATTGGTCCTCGACGCCTTCGGCGTGGTGTTCCTCCTTGGTGTGGCCTTCCTCTTCATGCGACGCTACGGTGAGAAGCCGCCGCAACTGCACGCCTGGCCGCGCCCGGAGGCCCCGAAGTGGCTGCGCCTCGGCGGCGACTCGTACGCCCTGGTGTTCCTCTTCGGAATCGGTGTGACGGGCTTCCTGCTCGAGGCGATGCGCCTGCGCTACCAGGTCATGCATGACGGCATCACGTACGCGTCGTGGAGCTTCGTCGGCAACGCCATCGGCCTCGCCATGTCCGGCGCCAACGAGACCCAACTCTTGGCGGTCTACCCAGTGGTTTGGTGGACCCACTTCGCTTTGTGGTCGTCCGTCCTCGCCGTGCTGCCGTGGACGAAGTTCAAGCACATCGTCACGTCGAGCCTCAACATCTACTTCCATGACCCGGCGCGGCAGAGCCGCCCCGAGTTGCCGACGCCGTTCAACCTGCCCAAGATGATGGCGGACAACGTGACCGACTTCCCCGCCGTCGGCGTTGCGACGATTCGCGACTTCACCTGGAAGGACCGCCTGAGCTTCGACGCCTGCACCAACTGCGGCCGCTGCGAATCGATGTGCCCCGCCTCGGCAGCCGGCCGCCCCCTCTCGCCGCGCAAGCTCATCCAGGACCTCAAGGCGGAGATGTGGCGCGACTACCGCCAACATGGCTCCGCCGTCAAGACCGACCCGCGAGCGGGCGCCGGCAACGTACCGCACATGGTTGGCACCGCCAACGCCGGCGCGGCCGACAACACCGGTCCTGCAACCGGGCCACGCAAACTCATGTCGGCCGACGGCATCGGCACGGCCCTGCAGGAAGCCACGCTGTGGAGCTGCACGACCTGCCGCGCCTGCGTCGAGGCGTGCCCCGTCGACATCGAGCACGTCGACCTCATCGTCAGCATGCGCCGCGCGCTCGTGATGGAATCGAAGCTGGACGAGAACCAGCAGCGCCTCCTGGTGAATCTCACCAACTCCGGCAACCCGTACGGCTTCCCCGCCTCGGACCGCGCCAACTGGACGGCCAAACTGCCCGATGGTGTTTTCGTTCCGACGGCGGCGGAGAAGCAGGCGAAGGGCGAGAAGGCCGAGTACCTGTGGTGGATTGGTTGCTCCGGCTCCTTCGACCCGCGCAACCAGCAGGTGACGCGCGCCGTGGCGACGCTGCTCAACGCCGCAAAGGTGGATTTCGCCATCCTGGGCAACGAGGAGCGCTGCAACGGTGACCCGGCGCGCCGCATGGGCGAGGAGGGCCGCTTCCAGCAATCCGTCATGGAGAACCTCGTCACGTTCCAGCAATACCAGAAGACGTTCGGCCCCGAGGGCGCCGAGGCGCCGACGATGAAGATCATCGCGCAGTGCCCCCACTGCTTCAACACGCTGGGCAACGAGTACAAGGAGTTCGGGGCCAACTTCGAGGTCGTCCACCACACGCAACTCTTGGAGCGCCTCATCGACGAGAAGCGCATCCCTCTCAAGGCTGGCGCCGAGCTCAAGATCACCTACCACGACTCCTGCTACCTCATGCGGCACAACGGGGTCGCCGACGCGCCGCGCAACGTGCTGCGCAAGGCCAACAACGGGCTGCCCGTGCTGGAAATGGCGCAGAACAAGAAAGACGGCCTGTGCTGCGGCGCGGGGGGCGCCAACATGTGGTACGAGGTCAAGCCCGAGGGCGAACGCATCAACGTCATCCGCGCCAAGCAAGCGGCGGACACCGGCGCCGAGACGGTGGCGACGGCGTGCCCCTTCTGCCTCACCATGATGACGGACGGCCTCAACCTCACCGGGCAGGAAGGCAAGATGCAGGCGCGCGATTTGGCGGAGATCCTGCTCGACCACCTCGACTGGACGCCGCCGGCTCCCCCGGCGCCGCCGGTGACGGAGGCTCCTCCCGAGGTCGGCGGGGGCGGCGGCTGGTCGGGATAGGCGACGTTCGTCTCCAAACTCGGCGCAGAGCAAACGCTTCCTGGCTCCTCCAACAATCATCCGGTCGTCGGATAATTCCGAACCATCTCCTCACGTTTATCCAGTAAAGGCCCAACATTTCGCTGCAATGACCGGTGGGGTTAAGCCCAAGGAGAGGCACGAAGGGTCGATGAACGTCCGGGTCAGCCTGACTCTGCTGGTCGCCGCCCTCTTCATGGTGGCGGTGCCGGTGCAAGCGCAGCTTTCGAATCCCCAGCAGTCGACGCCGACGAAGCTGTACTTCCACATCTTTGACACGTTCAACGCATTCCCCATCAACACGCAGCCGATGGACGTCGAGTTCTTCGAGGTCGGCGGCACCAACTTCCCCACCGCGTCCAACACCATCGTGTCCCAGCAGATTGGCGACTACGACTTCAACACCATCCGCGGCTTCTCAACTTCCGGTCCCGTCGAGTACGACTTCATCGAGAACGGCCGCCCGCGCTTCCACCCGGAACGCGGCATCGCCGCCGATGTCCAAGTGGATTCCGCCGTGCAACCCGTCGTCTACCTCTACATGGATGTCCGTGACCTGTTCAGCACGGATGCCAGCGATCCGCAGGTCGGGTTGCCCCAGGCCCTGCCTTCCTTCACGTTCCGCGTCACCATGCGCACCGGCAACGACATCGGTCCCGACTCCGACCTCGACGCCGGGAAACTGCTGATGTCGGGCCAGAAAACGGCGCACGTCGTCGACACGCACGCCGCCGGACAGAACAGCATTTTCGCTGGCCAGAACGCCCCCGATGGCACGCCCATCTTCGTCCCCGACGAGTCCGGCGTCGTCGAGTTCGCCATCCCGCTCACCGTGGATGACCCGGTCATCCCCAAGGCCGACGCCTACAACATCCGCATCGACTGGTACCAGAACCCGAGCAACGACCCGGCCCAGGACGACACCATGGCGGAAGGCTGGATGCGCCTCGTATCCGACGCCGCTCACCTGCCCCGCATGGAGCTGGCCATCACCAACCCGGTGTACATCGAGTACATCCACCCCGAGGTCGCCGCCGGCATCCTCCTGATCCACTCCTGCGTCAACTCGCCATGGGGCACGTACGACGTCGATGTCGCCAACATCACCGTCGCCGTCCAAGGCCCCAGCACGCCGCAGACGCTGCAGCAGGTCATCTCGCAGAACTCTCACGTGCACGGTCTGCACGACAAGTGCGCCGAGGTCACCTACCTGTGGCGCTTCCGCGACGAGGACGCCAAGAACGGCCAATACGACATCACGCTGGACGTGCCCAACGTCGGCAAGCTGGCCGTCGCAAGCGGCCAGGCCGGCTTCACCGTTGAGGGCAAGAAGGCCTTCGGCATCGACGAGGGCGGCGAGGTCGTCGAACCCACCGTCACCGAGGGCGACAAGAAATCGCCCCTACCTGTCGCGCCCGCCATCGCCCTCCTGATCGTCGCCTTGGCGGCCTTCGCCCGGAGGCGTTCGTCGTGAAGGCCTTCCTCGCGGTCGCCCTCCTGTCCAGCCTGGCCTTGGCCGGCTGCTCGGGCGGCGGCGACGGAGACGGCCCGTCGTCCAGTAGCACCAGCACAACTGGACCCCTCAAGTCGGGCAAGGGCGCCATCAGCGGCCTCCTCATCAACGACGTCTTCCGCCCCGTCCCCGGCGGCCTCGTCCTCATCCAGGAACTTGGTCTCACGGCGACGTCGGATGCCTCCGGCCAATTTGCCTTCCTCGACCTCGAACCCGGCTCCTATCTGCTGCGCGTGCAAGCGGATGGTCACGAAGCGGCGCCGCAGACCGTCGACGTGAACGAGGGCGAATACACGGAAACCGAACTCATGGCGCGCCGCGTCTTCAACGAAGGCGGCCGCATCGTGACGACTGAGTACTCCGTGTTCGTTCCGTGCGCTGCCAGCGTTCCAGTGGCATCAAGCACGGTCGATTGCACCTTCGACCAGTCGGGCGACTCCTTCCGCGCCGGCTTCACCAGCAACTTCACTGCAGGCTACTCCGGCATCACCTATCTGATCACCGAGATGAAGGCGAACAAGCCGGCCAGCCCCACCAGCGGCGCGTACAAGATTGTGGTGCGCGAGGAGGGCGACGGCGACTACTGGGCCAGCGCGTTCACCATCGACTCCGACTACATCCGGGTCACGATGCGCTTGGGCAACATCTCAACCGACGACACCGAAAACGGCCGCAACGTGGCCTGGGAGAACAACAAGCCCATGGAGACTGCGTTCTTCCCGCAAGGCCAGTTCAAGGGTGAGACCCAGATGGGCTACGATACCCTCTGCACGGTTCCTGAAGCTTGCCTGTTCGGGGAGTCCCGCGGCGTGGGTGGCCAAGTCGGCGTCCGCGCCAAGTTCGTCCAGAGCCTCTTCCTCGGCGAGCCCGAGGTCGACATCACGACCTACTGCGTGCTGTGTTGACATGCGTCCCTTCGCCCTCTTTGCAGCCACCAGTCTTCTGGCCGTCCTGCTGGCTGGTTGCTCAAGTGGCGGCGACAATCCATCTGCGACGACGAGCACCACGGGCCCCCTGAAATCGGGCAAGGGCGCCATCAGCGGCCTGCTCATCAACGACGTCTTCCGCCCCGTCCCCGGCGGCCTCATCCTCATCCAAGAACTGGGATTGACCGCGACGTCGGACTCGTCGGGCCAGTTCTCGTTCCTGGATCTCGAGCCGGGTTCCTACATGCTGCGCGTGCAAGCGGATGGTCACGAAGCGGCGCCGCAGACCGTCGACGTGAAGGAAGGCGAATACACCGAAACCGAACTCGTGGCGCGCCGCGTCTTCAACGAAGGCGGCCGCATCATCACGAACGAGTACAGCATTTTCATGACCTGTACCATGGAGGCGGTCGTCGTCTCGGGCAACGGCTTGAACTGCCTCATGGATCAATCGGGCGAATCGGAACGAACGTCGTTTGAGAGCGACCTGCGCGGAATCGCGGGGATCACGTATCTGGTCACGGAGATCCGATTCAACAAGGTCGACGACTACGATTTCGTGTTGGCCGTTGACGACGACGGGGACGGCGTTCTCGATCGCTATTGGGCCGAAGCAACCGTCGACAACGGGGACTACGCGCGGATTGTCCTGGAAAACGGGACTGCCAACACCGAGCACGATGTCGGTCGCAACATCGCGTGGAAGCCGGATGTCGATGTCCTGCACACGACGGTGTTCCCGCACGGCGAACTCTACACCGAGCTCAGCGAAAATGCCGGAACGTATGGTGCCGGCGTTGATTTCGGGGTGCGCGGCAAGATTGTGGAAACGGTCTTCATCGGCGAGCCCGAGGTCGACATCGCAAGCTACTGCGTGCTGTGCTGAACGGGTCAGGCCACCAGGACTTTTGCAGTGATTCCAACGGCGAATCCGAACACGGCACCCAGCGCCGGAGCCCAATGTCCATCCCGATGGGCAAGGGGCGCAATGTCTTGCACGAGGATGTAGAGGATTCCTCCCGCTGCAACGAGAAAGAGGCCCGCCACGAACGCTGGATGGCCACCGAGCCAAAGGTATCCCACGGCCGCCACAAGGGGACCCAGGAGACTCGTGAGCGTCAGCACGCCGAACGTGCCTGCCCGCGACAGCCCGGCCTCGTTCAGTTCCCGGTAGCCGTTGAACCCCTCCGGCAGATTCTGCAACGCCACGAGCACAACGAGGGCCGGCGCGGCGGCCCCCCCGGCGGCAAAGGCCGCTCCCAGGCCGAGGGACGTCGGCACGGAGTCCAACGTGTTGGCCAAGACTTGCGAGACACGGTCGCCGCGTTGCGCCAACCCCTTGTCAAGCAGGAGGAAGAACACCGCCCCCCCGACGAAGAAAGACAGGGCAGGCCCGAGGGGTAACCCGCGCAGGCCTTCGGGCACCAGCACAAGGGCCACGGCGGCAAACAACAGGCCTCCCCCCACGGCGACGATGGTGCGCAGGAGGCTTTGGCCGAAGCGGCCTTTGGTCTGGCCGAGTTGCAACGCGAAGGCGCCTCCCAGGGGGGTTGCCAGCGCCGCTAGGAGTGTGACGCCGACGACCGCCCCCAGGTCCATGCGGCATCCGAGCGGCACGATGGCTTAAGAACGGGCCCGGAGTCGCCGCGATTGGACCCCGGACCGGGAAGGCGCCGCGGGGAGATACCAAAGTGGCTATGGGCGGGACTGCAGATCCCGTTTTACGGGGGTTCGAATCCCTCTCTCCCCTCTCATGCTTGCACAATGCAGGACGCATGGATACTACCGCGGCGAGCAGTGCCCGCTGTGTGACGAACCCGGCCGCTTCGTGATGAAGGACCACGAAGTCGACCGCATCGGACGCATGATGGCCCTCATCCTGCGCCACCAGCCCGAGAAGTTTGGCCTCACCATGGACGGCCGCGGCTGGGTCGACCTGGACGGCTTCGTGCAGGCCATCTGCGACGCCCGCCAGAACTATGCTCGCTGGCTGCGCAAGCAGCACATCGTCGCTCTCGTGGAGACGGACGAGAAGGGCCGCTACCAGATCGACGGCGGCATGGTCCGCGCCACCTACGCCCACTCCGTCAACGTCAACCTCGACGACCTCCCCGAGGCCCAAGTCGACACGCTGTACTTCCCGGTCAGCGAAGAGGAACAGGACATGGTGCTCGAGGCGGGCCTGCGCCCGTCGGACCGCAACAAGATCCACCTCTCGGCAACGCCGGAGAAGGCGTACTCGGCCGGCCGCGTCCACATCGCCGACCCGCTCCTCCTGCAAATCGACGTCAAGAAGGCCAGCGACGCGGGCAACTTCATCTTCCGCGCCGGCAAATCGGTCTACATCACTGACGCCGTCGAGCCGGAGCACCTGTCGAAGTTCGAGGACGCCGACGCCATGGAGCAGCTCAAGGCGACGCACGGCAGCAGCGCCTCCGACGCTGAGCAGAAGGCCGCGGACGACAAGGCCGCCGCCGAGCGCGCCGCGGCGCAGCCGGCGGACGAAGCCGGCGAAGCCGCGGGCGGCGACGGCGAATCCGAAGGCGGCTCCAAGGTCACTTCGGACGACTCGGACGAGTAGCCGCAACGCAGCGGCCGATGACTCCCAAACAGGGATTGCGGGAAGAATGGGGAATTTGCAGTCGTCCCCGGGGCTCCCCGTAATCCCTGTTTGGTCGTCGTTCCGCGCTAGGCCTTGCGGCGCAAGACGACCACGACCAGCGCGAGCGCTGCCACAACCGCGACCACCGGCAAACCAGGAACCGCCTGTCCAGGCTCGTCGGACGTTGTCGGCGTCGGCATGATGGATTCGTCCGGGACGTCGTACTGCGCGAAGAGCCCCTTGCCCGTCGCCTGGCGCAGGATCACGCCCCACGAGTCGCGCGAGTCCTCGCCTTTGGGGGGCTCGCCGGTTCCGTTGGCCCAGGCGAAGTAGCTGGCGGCGCATTGCTTGGTGCAGCCGTCGGCGAGGGCGATGTGCAGGCGGCCCTGCGAGTCCATGTCCATGTCGTTGAAGTCGAGGAGGTTCCGGCAGTCCTGGCCGCCGCCGCCGTTCCAGATGGCGCCAATTTGCACCGGGTCTTCCCACAATCGGCTCGTCGTCCATGTCGCGCCGCCGTCGAAGGACTGTGAGAGGTAGTAGTGCCAGATGTTGCCGTCGGATTCGTCGGAGCAGACGCTGTTGGGGGCTTCCGGGGAGAAGGGCTCCTCGGCGTCCGGGTTCGTGGTGCCCAAGAACGCCAGGGCGACGCGGTCGTCGTCTCCGGCCTCGAGGTCGGGGAACGCACCGTAGACCAGCGGGTGGCCCGTCACCGGGTCGTGGAACGTGGTGCTGAGGTTGAACCACTGGTGTTCCTCGGCGCCCGCCATGCCAGAGCCCAACGTCTCCCACGAGCCGCCCTCGTCCTTGGAGAGCGCGATGTGGATGCCGGCGTCGTCGGCCTGCGCCAACCACAGCCAACCGGATTCCTGGCTGAAGACCAGGTCGGGGTCGAAGCCGTCGCCATCCGGCGCCTCG
>JBAZXE010000003.1:0-68469 GCA_041659985.1 Thermoplasmatota archaeon
CCTCGCGCAACACGCTCTTCGTCCAAGCGGCTGTCGCCTCTCTGCTCGCCGTCGCGGCCGGCGCGTTCCTCGCCCTCGAGACGCCGTTGGTGTTGTTGTTCGCGGGAGCCGGGCTCGTGGCGGGTCTGCTGCTGCCGCGCCTGCTTGGGCACGGCTTCGGGCCGTTTGCCGCGGTGCTGCTCTACGGCCCCCTCATCGGTCTCGGTGCGTTCCACGCGTTCGCCGTCGGGGACCACCACCTCCAGCACGCCCTGTGGGGAATCGCCACCTTGCCGCTTGCGTTCATGGCCGGCGCCCTGCTCTTCCTCAACGACCTGGCCGACCGCCCGCTCGACGAGGCCGGAGGCAAGCGCACGTTGGCCGTGAGCTTGCCACAACGCCGCCAAGGGCTCCTCTATGCAGGCCTGTTGGCCAGCGCGTTGGTCGCCCTCACGGCGACGGCCGCGTTGGGCCCCTCACCCATCCTGGTCGTTGCAGCAATCGTGTTGGCCCTCCCCGCAGCCTTCCTCGCCGTTCGCGTTGCCAAGCAGATGGACGACCCGCACGGCCTGGCACCGGCGCGCCTGGGGACCGTCGCCCTGCTCGTGGCCACCGGACTGTGCGTCCTCCTCGCCCTCGTGTCTGGAGGACCCGCATGAGCCATCCGGTCCTCGCCGTCTTCCCGCCCTCCGTCCACGCCGACATGGACCGCCTGGAGCAGCGGCTGCATGACCAGGCCCATTCGCGCGACCGTCGCCTTGAGGAGTGGAGCACCGAGCCGCTCAACGCCGGAGGCAAACGCGTGCGCCCGCTTCTCTTGCTGACTGCCTTCGAGGCCTGCGGGGGAGGCCTGCGGGGCGCGCAGACGCGCAGCCAGGCCGTCGATGCGGCCGTCGCCCTCGAGCTCGTGCACACCGCGTCGCTGGTCCACGACGACATCATGGACGAAGCCGCCGAACGGCGCGGCAAGCCCAGCACGTACGCCGCGCACGGCCGCGACGGCGCCCTCCTTGTCGGCGACTACCTCTTCACGCAGGCCTTCGCGTTGGCCGCGACCTTGCCGAAGCAGGCCATGCAGATGACCGCCGACGCCTGCCGTCGGCTCTGCGAGGGCCAAATGGCCGAGCAAGAGCTGCTGGCCTCGGGCAAGCCGGACCGCGCCGCTTACACGGCAGTCATCCGCGACAAGACCGCCGCCCTTCTGGCGGCCGGCTGCGGCCTGGGCGCCACGATGGCGGGGGCCAACGACGACGTCGTGCAGGCCATGTACCGCTACGGCGACGCCATCGGCCACGCCTTCCAAGTCCTCGACGACGTCCTCGACGTCGCCGGCGACCCGGCATGGACGGGCAAACCCGCCGGCACCGACTACCTGGCCGGGACCTGGTCGAGCCCGTACCTCAACTACGTCGAACGCGGCGGCACCCTCCCGTCGGCGCGCAGCCGCGGAGAGTTCCCCGCCATCCGCGAGGCGCTTTTCGCGTCGGGCGCGGTGGCCGCCAGCCAGCTCGAGGCGTCGACTTACACGCAGGCTGCCTTGCTGGAGTTGCAGATGCTGCCCCCCAGCGCGGCTCGCGCGGCTCTCGAGGGATTGGCCGAGTTGTTGATGGAGAGGGCGGCGTGACTCTCCGCGAAACGCGTCACGGCGCAGGGAGCCTGCAGGGCGAGCGGACCGGCCACCCCGGAAGGTCGGTCGAGGCGGCATGAACCCCCTGCACCGCCGCACCGAATGGGGCTGGCTTGGCCACCTCGCTCGCGGTTCGGCGCGCCACCGCGTCGCAGTCTTGTTTCTGACGTTCCTCGCCATGGGCGGATTGGCCTTGGGTCTGCCCCGGCTCACGTTCGAGGACAACCCGATTGACGCCATGCCGACCGGGCACCCGAACACCCTGGCCGCCGAGAACCTCACCTACACGTTCCCCGGCACAGCCTACGCCAGCCCGGTCTTCGTCTCGGTCGACCCGGCGAAGTGGGCGGTCGCCAATCTCCAACTCCCCAACCGCGTGCCGCTCGGCGCCGCGTCACCCATCCAGGTTCCCGCCGGGCAACCCTCCCCGAACGATGCCGCGGCCCTGCTCAACCAGCTTCTCACGCAAGCCAGCGGCGGCCAGGCGCCCGGATCCGCCGAGCCCATCCCCGGGCCCCTCAACATCACGGACGAAGTGTACATGCGCGGCATGCACGAACTGTTCCGGTTCCTGCAGGCCCAGGAGCGCGTGCCGGAACTGAAGTGGGCCATCACGCTGGAATCGCAGGTCCGGCTCGTCAACTACACCAACACCGGCATCCCTGGCGCCGGGACCGGTCCGACGGCGCGCCCCCTCAAGGAGCCTGACGCGGCGGCCTTCTCCATGCCGGGCACCGACCCGGTCGGAGCCATGCAGTTCTCCTCAGATTGGAACTCGTACTACCTGTCCAGCCCCGCCTCGGTGCGCAGCATCGTCAGCAAGGACTGGCAGAGCACCCGCCTGGCGTTCCTCTTCGACCCCGGCGAGAAGAGCCTGCCGCAAATTGGGCAAGACCTCCAAGTCGCCGTCGATGAGTACCGCACCGAGGTCGCTCAGTGCGACGCCACGCCGGACCGCTGCAACCTCGAATGGAACGTCTTCGCCTACGACTCCATCATCGTGGACCCGCGTGCTCCGACGGCTGCCTCGGCGCACCTGACGGACACGACGCTGGAGGACCTCCTTCGCCTGGGCCCCATCGCCATCCTGTTCGTCGGCGCCATGCTCTTCGCCGCCTTCCGCCGCCCGGGAACCGTCGTCGCGATGACGCTCCCGTTGTCCATCGCCGGCTTCGGGGTCCTCGGAGCCTTCGGCTGGCTCGGCCTCCCCATCCACTCGGTGTCGCTGCTGGTGTTCCCCGTCCTCATCGGCACGGGCATCGACTTCGGCATCCACATGGCCGCCTCGTACCACGAAGCGCGCGGCCGCGGCCGGGTTCCCCTGGACGCCGCCTTCGACGCCGGGCAAGGCGCAGGCGTCCCCTTGGTCATCGTCACCATCACGACGCTCGTCGGCATGGCCTTCCTCATCCTTGCCCCGAACCGGCTGCTGGCCCAGCTCGGCCTGGCGATTCTCATTGGCCTTTCGCTGCTGCTCGTCGTTGCCTTGACGGCGCTGCCGGCCGCGCTCAGCTGGTGCACAACCCCGCCGCCGCGCAAGACCCTCACCGACCGCTTCCTCGTGCGCAACGCGGCGTTCTGGGGCCGCCACCGCGCCGTCGGCCTCGGTCTGGTCCTTGTCCTGATGGCCGTGAGTGTCGCTGCGGCGCCGATGCTCAAGACCCTCGTCATCGGCACGCCCGCCGCGTACTTCCCAGGGGACGACCGGCAACACCGCGACTTCGACGCCTCCAACGACCGCTACTTCGACCAGCAGCAAGACCTCGTCACCAACGTCCTCGTGATGGAGGGCGACCTCACGACGCCCGCGGCGCAGGAGATGCTGGGGGATTTGGAGGAGCGCCTCAAGACGCTGGACTTCGTGCGCGATGACTCCGTCGTCTCCATCCATTTCGCCCTCAACGCGTGGATCCAGGTCCGGCAAGGCACCGCCGGGGCTCCCGCCATCCTCGCGCAGGAGGCCGCCCAACCGGGCAGCACGTTCCCGACCGACCAGGCCAGCATCAAGGCCCTGATGGACGAGATGTTCGAGACACCGCTGCAGAACTACGCGGCGTTCTTCGTCAACCATCCGACGTACGACATCGGCGTGATGCTGGTCGAGATTGCACAGCCAGCCGAGTTCGAGGCCCTTGAGGAGCAGTGGGATGCCATCAACAAGGTCATCGCGCAAGTGCAGCGCGAAAACCCTCACGCCGGGTTGCGCGTCCACATGGCCGGCGGTTCCGCCATCGCTTACCTGTTCACCGCCACCGAGCTGCCCTACGTCCAGACGGCTGCCCTCATCGGTTTGGTCGTCACGGCCCTCCAAGTGCTGGTGCTGCGCCGCAGCCTGCGCGACGCTCTCGTCGTGTCCGCGGTCGTCGTCGCCGCCGGAGCGTGGTGGATGGGCCTTCTCGTGGTGATGGACATCCCGCTCTCCATCGCTCTCGTCGTCCCCGTGGTCATCCTCGAAGCCATTGCCTCCGACTACGCGCTGCACCTGCGCTACGCCATCGGCCATGAAGGCGCGCGGGCCTGGGGAACCGTCGGCCGCGCCATCTGGTACTCCGCCATCACCGACATTGGCGCGTTCCTGGTCTTCACGCGGATGCGCTACGGCCTTCTGGCCGATGCCACGGTCGCCACCGTGCTCGTCCTCACTTGTGCCCTCGTCGCCACGCTCATCCTCGTCCCGGCCTTGGCGCACCGCCGCGAGCTGCCCCGGTCCCCGGGCGAAGCGCCGCCCTCCCCGTCCAACCTGGTGACTGCATGACTTCCCAATCCGGCCAATCCCTCGCCGAATCCGGCCAACCGGCATGGGCCGACGACACGCCCGTCCACGCCCTGCTCAGCCGCCACCCCGTCGCGCCGCTCATCGAAACGAGCGCGAGCAAGGTCATCGCCAAACCGCTGGACGAGGTGTTCCTGCACTTCTGGGGCTCCGACCCGCGCCTGCGCCTCGAACTGCACCGCGACCACGTCAAGGGTTACTCCATCCACCGCGAGACGCCAGACTCGCTCGAGTACGAATTCGTCTTCGAAGCGTACGGCACGCGCAGTTGGGGCAAGGCCGTCGAGGTCGCGCAACGCAACCGCCCCGCCGCCCAAGGGGGTCCGCGCATCGACGTCGAGGTCCTCGACGGGCCGCTCAAAGGCCAGACCGTCACGACGCTCTTCCGCGCGGTCGCCGGCGGCACCGAAGTCACGCAGATCAACCGCGTCTGGCCTGGCGACTCTGACCTCATGGTGAAGATTCTCGGCAAGAAACTCAACGCCCGCCTCACCGCCCTGGCCGGCGTCCACCTGGAGCAGCACCGCCACGACCTGGAAGGCCTCGAGCGGTTCCAGGACCGCTTCAGCCAGGAGCACCAGGAAAAACTCGCGCACGGCGATGGCGCGTTCGTGGACTTCCTCAAAACCACGCGCGCCGTGACCTTGCCCGTCATCATCCTCCCCATCCTGGGCGCGGCCGCCCTCGCGGCTCGCCAGGGCGTCTTCGACCCGAGTGCCCTTGTGCTTACCCTCGTCGGCGGCGGTGCGGCCCTCTTGGCGGCCAACCTCCTCAACGACCTCTACGACTTCAAGGGCGGCGCCGACCAGTCGGCTCGCCAGGTCCCCGGCGCCATCGAGACCGGCTCCGGCGCCTTCGTCGAGGGCCGCTGGTCACTGAAGAAAGGATGGGCCATGACCGTCGCGCTCTTCGGCGTGGCGGCCCTGTGCGGATTGGCCCTCGCCGTCTTTTCGACGCCTCTTGTCCTTGCCTTCGCGGCGGCGGGCGCGCTCATTTCCTACATCTACATCGGCCCACCGTTCCCGTTGGCCTACAAGGGCCGCGGCCTCGGCGAACTGTGCATCTTCGTCGCTTTCGGTCTCCTGCCGGTCGCGGGCGGTGTGCTCGCGCATGGTGGAACCTTGACCCATGAAGTCTGGGCGATTGCTTCGTTCTTCGGCCTGTCGAGCATGATGCTGCTCTACCACCACCACTTCCTGCACTGGGAAGCGGACCGTGTGGCGGGCAAGGGCTCGCCCGTCGCCATCCTCGGCCCGCAAGGCGGCGCGCTCGTCGGCATGGGGCTTGCCCTCGGCACCAGCGCGGCCATCCTCGCCACCGTCTTGGCGCTCGGCCTGGAGCCGTGGACCGCGCTCGCCGCCGCGCCGCCCCTGCTCCTCCTGCCGCAGCAGCGCAAAGTCCTCGCCGGCAGCAAGGACCCGCCGCAGATGCTGCGCCAAATGAACGCGGCCTTTGGCGCCATGATGCTCATCGGCCTGAACCTGGTTCTTGGCCTCTGGCTCACGGCCTGAGGCGGCGACGCGACGGAATGGCCGGCCCAAGCCGGCAATTGCGCGGGGTGCGCGCCTTCGCGCCGACACAATGCTTAACTCGCGTGGCCGGGCGTCGGGAATCCATGAACAAGGGCGTTCTTTCCTTCCTGATTGCCTCGGCGTTCCTGGCCGGTTGCGCCGACAATGGCCAACCCTCCGACGACCCCGTCGTCGACCCCGGCGTCCAGTTCGAAAGCGACGTGCTGCAACTCTCCCTGCCGACGATGCCGCGCGAGGCCCCTCTCCCCGGCGAGCGCACCCTCGACAAAGCTCCCGAGTGGCGCCTGGGCGAATGGTGGACTTACACGCTCACTGACGGGTTCGCCGGAAACACCTACGAATTCACCCGCGTGGTCGCCGGGCAGGACAAGGCCGCCGGCAACTACCTCGTCGGCTTCCCCCTGGAGGAGTTCAACAACGACGTCATGCTGTTCCACACGCCCGGCTTCGGCGACATCCGCCAGTCCGACCTGTCCTACGAGACGCACGACGCCGTGTTCCAGATGCTGCAGTTCCCCCTGCGCGACGGCGACTCCTGGGAGGCCGAATTCGAGGGCACTGGCAAGGGCCCCGTCACCGTCGCCGCCACGGGCACCACCGCCGAGGTCGAGCTCATCAGCCCGCAGTACAACGTCGTGGCCACCTACGACGCCGAGCTCGGCGAGTTCTCCAAGATGTCCATCAACAACGGCAGCTACGAGGTCTACGAGGTCACCGGCCACGGCTACAACTACGAAGGCGTCATTCGCGTCCCACACGCCCATGACCTCATCTTCATCAACGGCCGCCTTGCCGGCGCGCAAGACCTCGCGGGGCCCACGGGAACGGCCGCCGGGCCCACGGAGACCATCGTCGTCGGCGCCGGCTACGATCGCGCCGCCTTCATCCTCGCCGTCGGCGCCGGACCCTTCCTCGGCGTGTCCAACGCGGTGCCTGTCGGCGTCTTCCGCGAGACGGCCACTGCCCCCGACGGCACCGTGTACCAACTGCAACTGCTACCGCACGAAGGCGGTTTCAAGATCGCCGCCTTCGGACACGAGAACCCGGAAGGCACGTGGACCCTCGAGCACATCGCCGCCGGGGCGGGCGTCGCCTTCATCGAAGGCATCGGCTACCACTCCATCGACGTCGACCTGCCGTCGGGCTGCGTCATCAACTCATTCAACGCGCAGCACCACAACTCGGAGTGCAAGATCAACCAGGACCAGGCCGGTTCCATCAACGCGACGACCGCCCCCTAGGCGTCAATCTTCTTCGTCGTCCGGTTTGCCGCGCCGGCCATCCTTGCGGAAGACCTTGGGTCGCGCGGTGACCGGCTCGTCGTCCACCGCTTCGTCGCCCTCGACGAGGTAGGCCATCTGGGCCTGCACCACTTCGGCGGACGTCTCGCATTTGGCGTAGTCTTCCAGCGGGTTCTTGTTGAGGGAGAGGAACAATTCGCCGAACGGGAGCACCGAGAGGACGTCGCGCGCCTGGCGGGCCTCGCCGACGATGAAGAGAGCGGCCCCGATGGCCTCCGCCGTCGAGAGCACGAAGGGCTTGCCATAGTTGATGGGATTCGCGGCCACCAAGAAGGGCAGCGCACGGCTGCGCGTCGAGCCGAGGAGAATAGGGAACGCCTCCTCCGCCTGCGCCCACGAGCAGTCCAGCGCCAGAAGGCCATTCTTGCGCATGTCTTGCGCATCCTCGCGGCTGAGGGCTTTCTTGGCGAAGGGGTTGAGCAGGACCGAGTGCTTGGGCGCCTTCTTGACGTCGTCGAAGAGGATGGCTTTGCCGTGCTTGGCCAGGCGCAGAGCCGTGTTCTTCTTCGGGTCGTCCTGCGCGGCGTGGTAGATGTGGACTCCGATGGTGCCGCCAATCTTGGCGGGTCGCGGCGGTCCGCGGGGACGGCGGCCGCTCAATGAGCACCTCCCGGCGGACCAACCACGGATTGCACGGAGCCCGCGGATCCTTTGGATCCGTGCTCTTCGTGGGTTCCGTGGTTCGTTCCGGCGCGAAGCCCAGCCGCGCGGGCGGAGCGTTCCGGCGGGTCGCCGCGCAAGAGCACCTTGAGGAACAAGGCGACCAACCTCGGTTCGGCCCACAATAGCGGCAAGACGAGGCGACTTGGATAGTCGATGTCGCCGAGGCGTTCGATGACAGCCTTTGCCCGCGGCTTGGACAGAAGCCGGGCGAGGCGGTTGAAGTCGGCGTCGGTGAAGCGCTTGTAGAGCCCGCGCAGCAGAGTCCCTTTGCGCAGTTCGCGGGCGATGGTGCGCTTGACCTTGCGTTCGTAGGGCAGGAGGTCGCCGCGGCTGAGGCCGTCGCTGCGCAGTCCGCGGTCCGCCACCACGGCCAGGTGTTCGCTTCCCACGAGCCCCATGTAGATGCCGCCGCCTGACGTCGGCTTGGCCATGCCGGCCGCGTCGCCAACCAGCATGACGCGGTCGTCCACGAGGCGCGAGCGCAGGCCGAGTGGGATGCCGCCGATGATGAGGTAGCTCGGTTTCGCGCCCGTCAAGTACGGCGCAGAATGCTTGTCGGTGAACATGCGTTCGTAGTAGGCGCGCGCCGACTGTTCGTTCATGCCGGGCGCCACGGCCAACCCGGTGCGGGTGCGGTCGCCGCCCACCGGAATGATCCAGGAAAAGAAGCCCGGAGCCTGCGCCGCGCCGCTGAACATCGGGATGACATGCGTCCGGCCCTCGGGGATGTGGCAGCCGGACAGTTCGGCCTCGTACGCAGAGACGATTTCGTCCACGGGCGGGAAGTCGAACCAGCGCGCGACGCCGCCGCGGATGCCGTCGGCGCCAACGAGGAGGCGGACCCGCACCGTGGAGCGCAGGCCGAGGCGCTGCAGGGTGACGGTCACGCCGCCCGGGTCGCGTTCGGCGGCCACGGCCTTGGTGGCCACGCGCAGCTCGACGCCGGCGCGCACGGCGAACTCGGCGCAGCGCACATCGAAGCGGGCGCGGTCCATGGCCTGCGCCTGCACCTGCTTGGAGACGAACTCGACCGTCGTGCCGTCGGGGGCGACGATGAGGCCGCCGCGCAAGTCGTTCTGGTGCAGGTCGCCGATGGGAAACGGCGTGTGGTCGAAGGTGCGCGGCGTCACCAGGCCGGCGCACTGCACCGGCTGGCCGACTTCGGGGTGCTCCTCGACAAGCAGGACCTTCCAGCCGTGGAGGGCCAACAGCCGGGCCGTGTTGGACCCCGTGGGGCCGGCGCCGACCACCAGCACGTCGTAGTCGGGTCCCTGCACGCGCCATCCAGGGCCATCCGGCATTTCAACATGAGCGGATGGGCGGCCGGGCCTTGGGTGGTCTCCGCTCGCTTCTTGACCTGGTGCCGCCTTGGCCGCCTTGATGGCGCTCGGCCAGACCCAACTCCTCACGGTGGCCGGCGTGCTGGCCATCCTGTTCGCGGTCATCGTGTACAACAACGTGGCCGCCATGCGCTCCCGCATCAAGGCCCGCCAAGCCACCAAGGGATCCGCCTCCTCCCATGAGGGCCCGGTCCACCCGCTCTTGGTCAAGTTCGCCCGCCACGAGGGCTCCGTGGTCGGCGAGACCGTGGCCATCGACGGCGAGCGCCTCATCCTCAAGCAGGCCGGCTCCTTCAAGGCGGTCCCCATCAGCCAAGCCGAGGTCAAGGGCGACGACGTCGTGCTCACCGGTCTCATCGACTGGGCCATCGCGGCACAGGCTGGAACCGCCTGGCACGAATCGACCCGCAAGGCGGACGCCGGCGTCAGCGGGGAACTCACCAAGAGTTCCGACGTGAAGTCGCCCGCGATGGACGCCGTGCGCTCCCGCGACGGCAAGAACTAGGGGGCCGCATCGTGCCGTACAAGATGGTCATCGTGGCCCGCAAGGACCTCGACCTCAGCAAAGGCAAGTTGGCCGCCCAGGTGGGGCACGCCGCCGTCGAGTGCACGCTCAAGGCGCAGAAGTACGCCAAGGACGCGTTGGCAGAATGGCTGTCCATGGGTCAGATGAAGGCGGTGCTGAAGGTGCAGTCCGAGAAGGAGTTCTATCCGCTCAAACAGGCCGCCGAGCGAGCCGGCCTTTGCACGGCGCTCATCACCGACGCCGGCCACACCGAAATTCCGGCGGGGACCGTGACGGTTCTCGCCATCGGCCCTGGGCCTGAATCCACTGTGGACAAAGTCACCGGCCACCTGTCTCTGCTCTAGGAAATCCAGCCCGGCGAACTAGTCGTCTCGGCGCGCGAAAAGGAACAAGACCAGCAGCGCGGCCAGGAGAACGAAGTGGATGAACTGGTGGTCCAACTCCTCGGAGACGCCTGTAAGGTCGCCCAGGAAATGCAAGCCGGTTCCCACGCACACGATGAGGGTCGCCCACCACGCGCCAGCCAAGAGGTTCGACTCGCCGCGCCGGTCGCGCAGCTTGACGAGAATCAGGATGGACAGGATGAATCCGCCGAGATTGAAGTACGCCAGCGGGTTCGTCGTCTCCCACCCAAATTCCGGGAACGCCATGACCTAGACCTGGTGGGGCCCCTAACGAACCTTCCGAATCGCGGCCGGCCGCCGACCGCAGCCGCCATATCCTGCGCCCCTGCTGGCCACCTGGAGGCAACGCCTGGCTGGACGCATGACCCTCGGGTTGTACAACTGCTATGACCCGAAGCAGTGGCATGACATCATGCGCATCACGCTGGCTCGCGCCGCGCCCGTGGCGATGGCGTTCGATTGCGACCTTGCCACCATCGGGTTCCCCTTCGAGCAGGCACGTGCGCGTGGGGCCAAGCGCAACGACTTGGCCCTCGACTCGCCCGCCGCCATCGCGACCTTCGTCACGGAAAGCTCCAGCATCGGCGACGGCGGCGACCTGTTGATCCGGCTCGTCGAAGAGAAACGCTTCACTGTCCTCCCGTTCCCCGGCCCAACTGGATTTCCCGCCAAGCTGGGTCGTTTGGTCGCGACGACGCCCACGCCGGAAGCCGCGAAAGCCGTCACGCCGCTGCAGGTCGCCGAGGATCTTGCCGCCGGGCAGAGCCAACTGCTGCTGTTCGGATTGGGTCCGCGCGGCCTTCCGGCGCAGGTCTTGCACGACGCGCGGCACCACCTCGAATTGACGGGCAAGGGAATCTCGATGGAGACGTCGACGGCTCTCGGCGCGCTGCCGGCGCTGGTGTCGGCGCATCTGCACCATGTACGGAAGGCGACTGCTTGACGGGCCATCCAGGAGCTCGCCGCAATCTTCTCGTGGCGCTGGTCACCGACGATTTCCGGCTTTACCATGAGCTTGCGCCGTATCTGGAGGCCAACGGCATCCGGGTCCTCGGCCTGAAACCCGGTGAAGACCCCCCCAAGTCGGTGAAGGTGCTCCTCGGCGGCCCTGCCGGCGATCCGCGCACCGTGCCTCTGCGCGATGATCGCGAGGCAACGTTGTTGGCCTTGATCGCAGCGCTCGATGAACGGCCGACGGCCAAGGGCGGCTACCGGCGCGTCGTCTTCGGCGTCGACCCGGGCCATGTCATCGGCCTCGCGGTGCTGGCCGATGGCCAGTGCCTGCATGTGACCGAGGCGCGCAGCCCCGACCAGGCCGTCGAGCGCATCGCCGCATGGGCCACCGGCCTCTCAGCGCAGCGCTGGGAAGTGCACGTCGGCGACGGCCACCCCAAGACGGGCCGTGGCATCCTCCCCGCCGTCAAGGCGCGCTTGCCGCAGGCCCGTGTGCTCCTGGTGCCGGAGGAGGCGACGACGCCGTTCCGCCCCGTCACCGCCAGCCGCCACACGGACGCCGCCATCACAATCGCGCAGCGCGAGCCGCGCATGGATTAGGTCCAACCTGGGCATTGCTGGCGTGCCGGCTTTGCAAGCGGAACGTTGAACCGACGGCCCGTCCAATTGAGGGCGCCGATGGACCCGTCCCGCTGGATCGCCCTGCGCGAGCGCCTCGAGGACCTGCCGCAGGCGCCGGTCCCGCGCGCCCATCCGCGCAACTGGGTGTTCCGCGTCAAGCGTGGCCTCGACATCATCGGCCACCTCCGCCTCGACTCGGCGCGCTTCTTCGCCCACTACAACCCGTACCCGAAGCCGTTCAAGCATCTCGTCATCCCCCTTGACGAAGGCGTCGAGATTGGGGCGTGGCTGGGCCCGCAGCACGCCGAGCGCAGCGACTGGGGCTTGGTGCTGGTCCCCGGCATGTTCAGCACCAAGGACGACACCGTGCACAAGCGCCGGGCCATCCGGATGTGGCGGCATTGGCGCATCCCCGTCATCGCCATGGACATGCGCGGCTTCGGCGAATCCACCGGAATCTCGACGGCCGGCTGGAAGGAGGCCGAGGACGTCCACGCCGCGGCCCGCACCCTTGTGGCGCAGACTGGCGTCAAGCGCGTGGCGATTCTGGCGGAATCCTTGGGAGGGGCCGCCGCCCTCAACGCGTTGGCCTTCGACGGCGAATCCGGCCAGAACCTCTTCACCGGCGGCGTCCTGTGCTGGAGCGCCTTCGTGGACGCGCGCGACGCGGTCAACTACATCTCCGAGCGCCCGCCGTCCGACCACCCGTTCCTCGGAGCGTGGGACGGTTTCCGTCGGCTGTTGCGCTTCAAGTCGATGGGTGGGTACGACCGGTTCGACGAGTACCTCGAAGATGCGGCCCGCGTCCACGGCCTGTCCGGCTTCAGCGAGCTTGCCGACTTGTCGAACCCGAAGTGGAAGGTGCCACTGATGCGGCAGCCGACCCTCCTTGTCCATGCCACCGACGACCCTGTCGTCCCCGTGCGCCACGCCCGCCGCATGGAGCGCTACGCCGAAGGGCATCCCCACATTCAGACGCTCATCACTAGTTGGGGCGGCCACACCGGTTTCGAGCCCATGGACCCGACGTGGTTCTGGGAAGTCATGCGCCTCTTCTACGGCGAGGTCAACGGCGTCGAACTGCCGAATTTGGCCAACGAGCGGCTGCTCAAGCCGTAGGCGGCCCGGGCGCCCCCTGGTCGCGGCCCTCGGGCGGGGTCGGCGATCGCCCGGCGGTCCCCGCTTTGCGCGTGTGCCGCAAGGCCCGCCCAAACGCCGCCGCCGTGCGGGTCTGCCGGGCGTGGTGCGACGTCAACTCACGGGCCAGGTCCACCGTGACCTGGGGATTCAACGGCTTGCGCAGGAACTGGGAGATGCGGGCCGAATTGAGGGCCTGGATGGCCACGTCCATGTCGGGGAACGCGGTCGCCAGGACGCGGGGCACCGAGGGGTGGGACTTCTGGACGATGTTCAGGAAGGCCAGGCCGTCCATGGGGGCCATCCGGTAGTCCGACAGGATGAGGCCGACCTCGTCTTCGGTCAGAAGCTCCAGCATGAGCAGGGCTTCCGGTGCGGACTGGAACGTCACGACGGGGCAACGCAGGGCCGGCTCGAGGACGGCCTGGAGGCTCTCGCACGTATCGGGTTCGTCGTCCACGACGAGGACGAGGCGCTTCCCGGCCACTCCCAGTAATTTTTCCGCCCTCGTGATAAAGATTCAGGTTCCTTCCTGAACCTGGGCCATGGAAGGACCCAAGCCATCCTTCCCAAACCCTCAAAGCCACCTTTTTCCTGGTCGCCAGTGGAAGCGACGCCCCGCCGCGTGGGCCGCAAGCCGAGGGACGCCTTGTTGTCCTGCCGGCACCGGACGCGGCAAGTGCACCATGTCCCATCCCCCTCAGCAGAAAGACGTCCAGATGAAGGTCGACCCCACGCGCCAGAAGGCCGTGGATCTCAAGGCCACCTTCGCCGACCTCAAGCTCAGCCCCATCACCCTGGCGGCCCTCGACCGGCTCGGCTTCGAACACCCGACGCCGATCCAGGAAAAGACCATCCCGTTCCTGCTGGAAGGCAAGGACGTCATCGGCCAGGCCCGCACCGGCACCGGCAAGACCGCAAGCTTCGGCCTGCCCATCATTGAGTCCTACAAGCCGGAGCTCAAGCACGTCCAGGCCCTTATCCTCGCCCCGACGCGCGAGCTGGCCCTCCAAATCACGGAGGAGATGGAGCGCTACGCCTACGGCCGCGACTTCCGCTGCATCTGCATCTATGGCGGCACCGCCTACGAGCACCAGGAGAAGGCGCTCAAGGACGGCGTCCACGTCGTGGTCGGCACCCCCGGCCGCATCATGGACCTCATGCAGCGCCGCAGCCTCGACCTGTCGCAGACCAGCCTCCTGGTCCTCGACGAGGCCGACCGCATGCTCGACATGGGGTTCCTGCCCGACGTCGAGACCATCCTGAAGTCCATGCCGGGCAAGCACCACCGGCAGACCCTGCTCTTCTCGGCCACGATGCCCGAGGAGATCAAGGGCCTCACGCGCCGCTTCATGGTGCAGCCGGCGCTCATCCGCGTCAGCCAAGACGAACTCACCGTCCCCGAGATTGACCAGGTGTACTACCAGGTCGGCCGCCGCAACAAGCACTGGGCCCTCACCCGCGTCCTCGACAACGAGCCCGGCCAGGACCTCGTCCTCGTCTTCTGCGCGACGAAGATGATGTGCGACCGCCTCGTCGAGGACCTCAACCGCTGGAACTACAAGGCCGAAGCCCTGCACGGCGACCTGCCGCAGAACAAGCGCGAACGCGTCCTCGAGCAGTTCTCGCGCGGCGAAGTCCAAATCCTCGTGGCCACCGACGTCGCGGCGCGCGGCCTCGACATCGACCGCATCACGCACGTCATCAACTGGGATCTGCCCGAAATTGAGCCCGAGGCCTACGTGCACCGCATCGGCCGCACCGGCCGCGCCGGCCGCAAGGGCAAGGCAATCGCCTTCGTCAGCCTCGACGACAAACCTCTCCTCAAGCGCGTCGAGATGCTCATCGGCCGCGAGATTCCCCTGGCCGAGCCTCCGGCGTCCACGACTGGCAAGGCCGACCGCGTCGAGCGCAAGACCGACTGGGACGAGCTTTCCGACAAGTACGGCAAGATCCACGTCCGCGTCAACGCCGGCAACGAGGACGGCCTGACACCGTTCAAGCTGCACCAGATCGTCCAGCGCGCCACGCGCCTGCCCGACCACGCCATCCAGGACATCATCGTGCACCGCCACGAGGCCGGCTTCACGGTCCCCAAGGACTCGGCTCTGTCGGCCCGTGACGGCCTGAAGCGCTCGAAAGTCGGCTCCTGGCAGCTCGACGCCGAATTCGAGGACAAGGAAACCACCGTCCGGACGGCGTAGCGCGGCGCACCATGGACCGCCAGCGAGCCCACGCGACGGTCATCGGCCAAGACAAGGCCGGAGTCATCGCCAAGATCTGCGCGTTCCTGTTCGAGTGCGGCGGCAACATCGAGGAGCTCGACCAGCACGTCACGCATGGGCTGTTCACCATGCACCTGGAGGTTTCCTGGCCGCGCGAGGGGCGCAAGGTCAAGGAGATGCACGACGGCCTGCAAGCCGTGGTGGCCAAGCTTGGAATGGAACTGGAGTTCCGCGCCGCCGCGGACGGAGGAGACGGACCAACGCGGCTCGGGCTCCTGGTCACCAAGGAGTCGCATGCCCCCCGTGCCGTCCTCGAGGCGTGCCGGGCGAAGGCACTGCCGTGCCAGGTCGTCGTCCTCCTGGGCAACCGTGACGACCTCCGGTCACTCGCCGAAGAATTCAGCATCCCGTTCCATCATGTCCCCGACGCCGACAAGCCGCAGCACGAGGCGGAACTCTTGCGCCTGCTGCGCGAGACCGCGGTCGACCTCGTCGTCCTGGCCCGCTACATGCGCATCTTGAGCCCGAACTTCGTGTGGCGGTTCCCCAACCGCATCCTCAACATCCACCCGAGCCTCCTGCCGGCGTTCCCCGGCGCCGTCCCCTACCGGCAGGCGCTGCAGCGCGGCGTCCGTGTGGCCGGCGTCACGGCGCACCTTGTCACCGTCGACCTCGACCAAGGCCCCATCCTGGCACAGGAATCGTTCTCCGTCGACGCGGCCGACGAATTGGCGGACGTGGTGCGGCGCGGGCGCGACCTCGAATCCAAGGTCCTCGTGGACGGAATCCGCCTGTGGAATGCGGGGACCCTCGAAGTCGGCTGGGGCCGCACCTGGCCGGCGAGCGCCTGAACGGCCCGCCCGAGGCAGATTCACCTCGGAAGGTTCCTAACCCCCGCTTCGCATGGAACATCGGGGATGCACTAGCTTGGCCTTCGACAAGCGCACGTTGGTCCTGCCCGAAGGGGCGGTCTTCGAGGAGCGCACGCTGGCCACCGTCGGCGACCTCATCCTCGGCGACCACGTGCGTTGCGGCTACGGCCTGCGCACCCCGGGCCGCGTCTTCCTCGGCCGCGGCGTCGAGGTCAAGGGCGACATCGCCGCCGGCAGCGACCTGCGCGCCGACACCTCCACGCACATCGAGGGCTCCGCCAAGGTCGGGGCTGCAGGGTTCCTCGGCGAGCGCTGCTTCGTGCAGGGCGACCTCGAGGTCGAGACCGACTTGGACGTCGGCGACGACGTGCGCGTCGGCGGCCGCCTGCAGGCCAAGGGCTGGGTCAACAAACGCGACCCGGTGCCGATGGTCCTCTACATTTTCCTCTACATGCTGGAACTGATGCGCCTCGGCCACTCCGAGGAAGTCGAGCGCATCCTGAAGGAATTGGAGGAGTCGGACGCCGACATCGCTGTCAGCGATGGCTTCCTCTTCGTGCCGGACCACTCGGTCCTCGACGCCACGGTCCTCGATATCCACGGCAACCTCGACGCCGCCAAGGGTGTGCGCATCCTCGGCAACGCCACGGTGCGCGGCCATGCCCGCCTGGGCGAAGGCGTCCGGGTCTTCGGCGCCGTGCGCGCCGATGGCGACGTCGAACTGCGCCCCGGCGCAGAAGTGCAAGGCGACTTGGTGTCCGGCGGCGAGGTCGTGGTCGGCGAGGGTTGCACCATTCTCGGCAACCTGCACGGGCGCACCGTCATCCTCTACCCGGGGGCCACCATCGACGGCAAGGTCGTCGCCAGCGAAGGCGTCTCGTTCCGCACCGAGGCCCAGGCCAAGGCGCAGCAGACCGCCGCAGAGAACGTCGAGACGTTTGCGGTCACCAAGTCCGCTGATTTGGCGGACCTCTTGGGGTAGCCCCGTCAGACCCCGGTGGCGAGTTCCCAGGTGATGACGTCGTCCGGAGCGAGCGGCATCAGGGAAATGCCGAAGTCGGCGGTGCTGCCGTTGACCTTGTAGCCCCAGTAAGGCGGTTCCCCGGCGTCCAGCGCGTTGCCGGCGCCATTGACCTTGTCGACGCCGAAGTCGAAGGCGTCATCGTAACTGTACTCGACAACGTTGCCGGTGACGGCCTCCCAGGCGACCAGGGCGTCGTGCACGTTGGCGAAGTCGGGGTGCGGCCGCGCCTTGTCCTCGTAGGCTGGCGCCGAGGCGAAGGCGTCGATGTCCATCCAGATGGTGTCGGTGGTGCTGGCGCGCGGCGGCACGACGGCGGTGTAGAGAACCTCGATGGTGACGGAGGCCATGCGGACGACGGTGGCGCTGGCGAGCGCGGTTGACAAGCCGTCGTCCGCGAAGACCTCGACAGGGGTGTGTCCGTAGCGCAAGCCTTGCAACGTGACTGTCCAAGTCTCGTTGGCCTGCGTGTTGCCCGAGACGTAGATGGCGTCCCCTCCGTCGCCGTCGCTGCCGATGACTGAGATGGCGGCGGGCTTGGAGATGGTGCCGCGAAGGGTGATGGTGTCCGCGTCGGTCGGCGTCGGTTGTTCCAAGGTGAGGATCAGGGCGATGGGGGCGGACTGCGTCGATGTCGGGGCAGTCGACGGCGTCGCGGATTCGTCCGGGGCCTCTGGCGTGGCACTGCAGCCCGCAAGGGCGACAATGAGGAGGACAACGAGGGCAAACGGTCGGATCATGGGGAAGAGCGCCTCCGGAGGACGATCAGGGCGAGGAGGAGAAGGGACAATGGCGCGAGGCCGGATGGCGGCGAATCACGGTCGCCCGGAAGATCGACGGCGAAGCCCGGGACCGTGAAGGAGAGTCCCTGGTCGGGCGAGCGGCGCTCTTCCCCCTCGCTGCGGTAGTCGAGCGTATGGCCGCCCGAATCAAGCCCTTCGAAACGGATGCGCCACTCGGGGCCGGTGGTCCGGCGCTCCCACGCGCCGCCGTCGAGCCGCCACCAAATCTCCGTTGCGTTGCCGTCGGCGTGGCGGCCTTCGACCTGCACGGTTTCGGAGGTCACGTTGGCCTGCGCCGTCGGAGCCAAGAGCGGCAGCGCGCGCCACAGGGACACGGCCGCCTGCGAGGGCGGGAACGAGGCCGTCAGATTCGCCGACGAGTCGAAGCGTTCGCCGCCGTCGGAGGTGTTGGTGGCGATGACGTGGTTCCCGTTGGCGGAGAGCACGGCGAGCCAAACCTTGCGTTCAGTGGGCCGGGTTTCGAGGCCAGGCGCCGTCCAGTCCGCCTGCCATTCACGCATCAACGTGCCTTCCGGGAGGTACGTGATTTCCTGCGGGTTGGGGACGCGCAACTTCCCTTCGAATCCGTCCGGGACGGCAAACGACCCGCCGTCGATGGAGAGGTCGAAGCCGCCTTGCGGAGCCGGCGGGGGGAGGGCTTGGGGGCCGCCGGTCACACGGATGGTCAGGCGATAGGTCTGACCAACCTCCCACGCTTCTGGAAGGCCCTCCAGCTGGGCGAACGCCGGCTCGTGGAGGGCGGGAGCCACGGTGTGGCACGACAGGCAGGTGGCGCCGGCCCGGCCGGAGAAGCCCGGCGAGGAGGCGAAGGTGGCGTCCGCGTCCTGGGCCAGCCACACAGCACCGGGCAGAAGGCCCAGCAGGAGCGTGGCGGCCAGGAGGCGGTTCAAGCCCACTTGCGGGTCGTCAACCAGAATGGAATGCTGAAAAGCCCTCTGTCAAAGGCGGTTGATGCCACGACGCCGAAATCGCTCGGTACTAATGGGGTGTGGAGGGGGTGCGGAAAGGGAGGAACGTACGAATGAGGGGGAAAAGGGTGCGAGGTCGCGTCGGTTTGGATTCGCGCCCCGGCAGTCTCACCCAAGAGGCGAACGGACCTCAAGGAAGGGGGATGTGGTCGACGGTCTCCAAGACGAAGGCGATGGTGCGGGCGGCCTCCTCCTGGACGAACGCGACCGCAGCCATCCCGTCGCTGGCGGCCCCGCCGTCGCAGTACGCGTAGTTCACCGTGGGGGCAGCGGGACCATAGTACTGGCACGCCGAAGCCGAGGGGGCGGCCACCAGCGCAACGGCGGTCAATGCAATCATCATCAAGGGCAGGGTTTTGTTCATGGTTTTTCGTCTCCTTGTTTGAAGGCGATCCGGTTGGGGACCGCTTCGAAGGGTAGGAAACGAGGGCATGGCTTAGCCCGACTGGAGCATGCGAGGGCCACGAGTTTCCCTCTGTTGGACCGGCGTTCAGCCCACCTTTGCTCCACTCCGTTTATACTGCCCTGCGCGCCTGATGAGGCATGGCTGAGCAAACCCGCCCCGCCGCCTCCAACTTCCCCCGCCGTGCCACGGGCCTGCTCCAGCGACTTGGACTCCTTGGCGTGGCCGCCGTGCTGCTGGCGCCCTCGGGGCAGGCTTGGGTCCTCATGACGTATGCTCCCGTTCACGTCGATGTTGACGTCAACTACGGCCTCGACCCGGACCAGGGGGAGGCGTCGATGGGGGCGACGGTCCTAGTGTGCTCCGAGAATGACGAATACAGGCTGGTTGACGTGGACGACGATCCCGGGTGGGTCACGGTTTGGACACGCAACGGTGCAGACGAGAGCGAAGGCTCCCGCAAGACAACGGCTGGCTGCGGGTCCGACGAATCTGAACCGGAGTCGCCCGTCGAGGTCACAGTCTGGGTCGACCAGCGGCCTTGGGGCATCGTTTGAACCGGTCTGCGGTCCTGATGCTGGTGGGCGTGCTCGCTGCCGGGTGCGCGGGCCCCGCAGGAACGCTCGGCGGCGGCGAGGCGACGGTCGAAGATTACGCGCTCCCCCTCGTCGGTGGGCCGGGGTCCCTGACGTTGACCGAGTGCGTAGCCCTGAAGGCCACCGCCCATCTCCCAGGGGGCATCGGCGCCGCAGACCGCCCCCCGGGATGGCCCGCCTCGCCCGGGACGGACCTGCCGAACATAGTCGTCCAAGCGTTGCGATGCTCCCGCATCAGCGTGGGGCCGTTCGAGCGAGGCCCCGTCCACGTCGTCCTGGAGTGGCACGGAGACGCCCAGGCGCCGGCCCAATGCTTGGAGGGGCAAAATGGCCCCCGGGAGACACGCATTTTGTCCACGGCCTTGTTGGACGATTCAGAAATCGCTGACTACTTGGAGCGTGAATACCACGTGCCTGTTCGGGTCGCCACGTTCACTGAGGACGAGGTCACTCTAGGTCCGGTCCAGTTGCACACCTGGACGCTGCGCGTAGGGGAGGGCCCACAATCGGAGGTCCGGCTCGAAGCCGACCCGGCCAACGGCGTCGAACAGTGGCAGTGGCGTCTGTTTTGGGCATCGGGCGACGGTGTGGCCAGCCTTGACATTGCCTGGTCCGGAACGGGTTCAACGGCGCTGCGCCCGGCAGAAGGGGCCTTCCATCCTCCAATGCTTATTGGCCGAATGGCCAACCAGACGTTCCTCGGCTCAGGGGTATGGTACCCGAACCTGGATGGTCATGGTGCCTTCACCGCTTACCTTGACCAGCACTGTCGGGAGATGCAGGGGTGAGGATTGCCCTGCTGGTCTTGCTTAGCGTCGTTGCCTTGGCCGGACCCGGTGCCGCCTCCGAACCAACGCCGCTGGCAATCAACTTCCGCGTCCCCGCCCAAGCCGAGGGCCGGCTAGCGGTCAACGCCGCCGAGTGGGCCCTGCTGGTCTTTCCGCCTGCACACACGAACGTGGTCGACCTCGAGTTGGCGCAAGCCGGCAAGGCGACTACGTACACGTACCTGCAATACACGGTGAGCGAAGGGCCCTTAGCGTGGGAGCCCGATTCGCTTTCCATTCGCGATTCGAACATGCCCCTGCAGCCGGGGTTGCGCGCCACAGCGACGTTTCCCGCCGGGCGCTGGGGCTCCCTGTTCATCGTGGCGGACGACATTGAACTCTCCATGGGCGACGCGCAGGTCATCCTCGGCCAGGCAGAGGCGGGATCTCCGACCGAACCCCAACTCCCCCCCGGCGAGGTCCCGGTAGGGACCGTGCGGCCCCTTTGGCCCGACATCCCTGTCACCTCGGCAACCCTCGGCCTTTCCAACGGAGAGCAGGGCGCGTCCTTCCGGTTCGAGGCAACTGGCGTCCAACAACTTGAATGGCACAACGCCACGGTGGCTTGCCTTGACTCCCAAAGTTGCCCGGATACCCCAGCCTATTGGCAGTCCATCCTTCCCCTTGGCGACGGGAACGACCGCATCGAGGTCCGTAACTACACCGAGCTCACGACGACGGGCGGCCACGCAATCGGCTCGGGCCAGGCGTTCCTGGCTGCGATGGGTGGCGCCCGGATTGACGTTGCCCTCGAAGGATCCATGCGCCTGCCCGGGGCCCAACTCGTCCGGTGTGACCCCGACTGTGCGGCTCCCGACGAAGGCACGCTGCTTGCCAACGGCAGCTTAACGCTGAGGGGCCTCGAGCCCTTACCGGGACGCAGCGACCGTCTGCGCGGCCAACTCGGCGGGACGGCAACGTCAGCGCGCCTCGACGAGGAGCCCCGCCCGGGTCTCTTGCGTGCCTCGGCGGTGGCTGGCGGAGCGGCGCTTGGGCTGGCCCTGCTGGCCAAACTCATGGCGGTCTTGTTTTGGCGGCGCCCGCGTGTGCCCCCGGCCGACCATCCCCGACGCCAGACCTTGCAGAGTCTCGTGGTCCAAGAGCCGGGGCTCACGTTCCGTCAACTGCAACGCCGCGTCGGGTGGGCAAACGGCGTCACGCGGCACCATCTCGACCACCTCGTCCGAGCCCGGGCCATCGTTGCGCGACCCTATCGCAACACCGTGCGTTACTTCGAAAACCATGGCCGGTACGACACCGATTGGCAGAGAGTCGTGTTGACCCGTGACGCGGAGCAACGCTGGCTCCTCGATTGGCTTGCGCAGCGCGGCGGCGCCAGCCAGGTAGAAATTGTGCGTGCCGCGTTATCCACCCGAGGTTGGAGCCGTTCGGCGACGCAGCGCCGACTCAAGGCCCTGGTCAGCACGAGCCTCGTTCACGCAGCACCGGCGGTCCGCCCCCGGTTCTACATCGCCCCCGGTCGGCCACCGCCACTTGCGGCGACGGGCGGTTCGTATGGGGGGACTCGCTTGTCTTTGGCCCTGGTTCCCCGGGATACTTGACCGGCCTTGGCCTTCGAGGGGTAGCCGGTCGGCTTGGAGCCTTCAAATATGGAGGGCTTCGTCGCGACGTGCCCATGGCCCGCACCCCCGCCCCAACGCCCGAGGAGTACGCCGCCCTCCTCGGCGCCGTCGACCCGGAGCAGGTCAAGAAGGTCGCGGCGCTTGGGAAGAAGGCCTGGCCGTACTCGTTCAAGGCGGAACGCGACCTTGCGGGCCTGCGCGCCAAGCTGGAGAAAGCGTTCGAACCGGGAGCCAAGGGCAACGCCGACGGCATGAAGCGCTACAAGGTCGCGGGGCGGCTGCGCGCCAAGCGCGGCTCCGGCGGCATCGCGTTCTTGGATCTGGAAGGCCAGGACGGCAAGATCCAGGCCATCATGGACAAAGCGGAAGTCGGCGAAGAAACGTTCGCCGAAATCCTCCATCTGCTCAACGAGGGCGACTTCGTCGGCGTCGTCGGGTATGGCATGCGTTCCCGCCGCGGCGAGCCATCCATCGGTGCCGAGAAAGTCGTCCTTCTTGCCAAGGCCCTGGTGCCCTTCGTGGACCTGGGCGGCTCCGACAACCCGAACCGCTACTCGAAACCGTACCTCGCCTACATGCAGGGCCCCGCGGCGCGCAAGATCCTCGTCGACCGAGCCCGCATCACGCAAGTCGTGCGGCAAACCCTGGAGAAAGAAGGCTTCCTCGAAACCGCCATCCCCGTGTTGGAGAAACTCTACGGCGGCGCCAACGCCAAGCCGTTCACGACGCACTCCAACGCGAAGGACTCCGAGATGTTCCTGCGCATCAGCCTCGAGTTGGCCCTCAAGAAACTCCTCGTCGGGGGCCTCGAGCGCGTCTACCACATCGGTCCCGTCTTCCGCAACGAGGACATCGATACAACGCACAACCCCGAGTTCACGCTCATGGAGTGCTACGCCGCGTACTGGGACTACACCGGCATGATGCGCCTCACCAAGAAAATCTTCCAGAAAGCCGTGGCCGCCGTCAATGGCGGCTCGCTGCAACTGAAGCGACCAGACGGCACCGTCCTCGACTTCGCCAAGTTCGAGGTCGTCACCATGTACGATGCCATCCGCGCCCACGGCGGACCGGACCCGAAGACCGTCTCCGACGAAGAAATCAAGGCCATCCTCGCGAAGAACGATGTCCACATCCGCGGCGGCTACGTGCGCGGCCTCGGCATCGCCAAGCTCTTCGAGGTCTTCGCCGAGAAGAAACTCATCCAACCCACGTTCGTCATCGACCACCCGAAGGAGACGACGCCGCTGTGCAAGGCCCACCGCAAGGACCCCGACCTCGTGGAGCGCTTCGAGCTTTTCATCGGTGGAATGGAGCACGCCAACGCCTACTCCGAGCTTAATGACCCATACCGCCAGGCCCTGCTGTTCAAGGAGCAGGACGACCGGCGCAAGGCCGGCGACGACGAATCGCCTCCGACCGACCACGAGTTCGTGGAAGCGCTCAAGCACGGCATGCCCCCCGCGGGCGGCTTGGGCGTCGGCATCGACCGCATGGTGATGACCCTCCTCGGCATCGATTCCATCAAGGCTGTACTGCCGTTCCCGCAGGTCAAGTAGAATTATCAGGGGGAGGCCAGTCGGCCGCTCCAACTGGGCCTTTAGTGTAGCTTGGATAGCACAGAAGCCTCCGGAGCTTCAGACCCGAGTTCGAATCTCGGAGGGCCCGCTTGAAGATGCCCCGCTCGGGCGAGCGAAGCGAGCCAGAGGCGCATCTTCAAGCGCCGCAGCCGCGAGCGCAGCGAGCGTTGCGAGGACCCACACTTTGGCACGGGTCGGCGACGAATGGAGCGCAGCGAACGAGCGTTGCGAGGATTCACACTTTGGCGCGTGTCGGCAACGTGACGGAAGGCCAACCCCCGTCCTACGCCACGCCATGGCCTTGACGCCGCCCGCTCTCATACCCCCTAGCCTGCCAAGCGCATGGCCCCAACGCCATCCATGCCCTCTTCCCAGATCAACGACCTCGTCCTGTCCGAGCTGCGCCGCATCGGCGACCTCCTCGACGCGCGCCTTCCCGCCCCCGGCTCGCAGCCGGCCGTGTCCTTCAAGCCCGGCCCGGCGCCCATCCCGCTCGACGAGGCGGGCGAGCGCGTCTTCGAGGCTCTGCGCGCCTGGCGCCTGGAGCGCGCCCGCAAGGATGGCCTGTCGCCGTACATCGTCGCCTACGACCGCAGCCTGCGCCAAGTCGCGCGCGAGCGGCCGTCCAGCCTCGAGGACCTGCAGGGCATCCAGGGCTTCGGCCCGGCCAAGGCCGTCAAGTATGGCCCTGAGCTGCTCGAGGTCTTGGCGAAGGCCGACTGAACGGCCCAACGAACCACGGATTACACGGATGGCACGGAAGCTCTTACTTTTCCGCGGAATCCGTGAAATCCGTGGTTCGGCTTGTTGGAGCAGCCGAGTTTTTCCACTTCGTCCCCTATCGCCGATGCGTGCCCGGACCGAAGACTCCCCCCAAGACGCCCCCGACGGACGCGCCGCCCGTCGACGTGGACGCCTTCCTCAACGAGATGAAGACGCAGTTCGGCGCCCTCGGCAAGCAGTTCAAGGAGGTCGCCGACAAGGTGGGCGAAGAGGCGCAGTACCACTTCGACAAGGAACTGGCGCGCGCCCTGGCCAAGCATCCGGACCTCTACGCCGAAGTGCGCAAGACCCTGCGGCAAATCAAGAAAACCGCCGACAAGGCCGCCGAATCGTTGGGCCTCAAGCCCGAGTAACTGCGCCGGGGTTTGAACCACCACACACGCCGACGCACAGAGTCGTTCGGTGTGCTCGGTGTGGTCCGTGGTTCGTCAAGTCGGCGGCGGCACGGCCTTGCGCCGGTTTTGCACGTAGAACCACAGGGTGAGCCCGGCGAGGGCCGACGCGGCGACGAGAATCATGACGAGCCCAGCGGTCTGCAGCGCGTCGTCCTTGCTCAAAAGCAATCCAGCGCCAATGATGAGGTCGGCGAGGAACGCGACCCAGATGATGAGAAGGGTCAGTCCGCGACGCGCCACACGCCGGCGACGCCAATCCGGCTTCTAGGTTTGTCGCTGCGCTAACGCGCCCTAGCGACGGCGACCGCGACGTCCGGTTTCTGCTTGTTGAACGCGGCCATGACTTCGTCGGTCTCCCGCTTGGGGATCTTGAAGTGGGCGAGTGTGCGCGCGAGCTCGGCCGCGACCTCGTCGAATTCCTGGGCGGTGATGTTGAGGTCCTTGTGGGCGTTGCCCAGGGGCTTGCCGGCGCCTTCGTACTTGAATGGCCCGCCGCTTACCGAGCAGACCCAAAGCGTCCGCATGAATTTCAGGCCCGGCATGCGCGCCGCCGTCTGGTTTGTGCTCCACTCGCGGAGCGCCGAGTTCTTGGACTTCTTGCCGACCAGGGGATTTGCCAAGACGTTGTCGCTGAAATGGTCCACAACAGCCGCGATGGCGAAGGCGCCACCCAACCGTTCGTACAGAGATTTTTCTGGCATGGTCTAACCGGGCGCCGTGACACCCTAGAGCGGTTATCGGTTTGCCCAAGGCCGAACATGTTGGGGCGGCGAGGCTTCCCGCAATCCCTGTTTGGGCCGGAGTTGTCAGGCGACCGGCAGCGGGCCAGGGAACGGCTTGAGCGGCCCCGCCATACCCGGCGTGCCGACCAGGTCGCCATCCTGCACGACGGCCTTTCCGGCAAGGAACGTGTGGCTGGGGAAGACCGCCTTGAGGCCGTCGTAGGGAGACCAGCCGCACTTGGAGTGCAGGTCGTTGGAGTCGACCTTCGTCAGATGCTTGAGGTCGTAGATGGCAAAGTCGGCGCGCATGCCGGGCTCCAGGACGGCGCGGTCCTTGAGGCCGAGGAGGTTCGCGGGTCCGACGGTGACCGCATCGACGACGCGCTGCAGGGGCAGCTTACCCCCCACGTGCGCCAGCATGAGGGGCACCATCGTCTCCACGCCGGGCACTCCGCTCGGCGCGTTGTGGAAGGCGTCCTCCTTCTCGACCTTGGTGTGCGGCGCGTGGTCCGATTCCAGGATGGGCACCTTGCCGCCGGCGAAGGCGTCCCACAGCGCCTTGCGGACGGTGGGGCTGCGCAGGGGGGGATTCATTTTGCCGTAGGCGTGGCTCAAGCCGGCCGTCGTGTCGAGGAGCAGGTGGTGCGGGCAGGCGCCCAGGCTGAACTTCGCCGTCGTCGCGGCCGCCACCGCGTCGGGGCTCGCGATGTGCGCGATATGGATGGTTGGCGCCTTCTTGACGCCGGCCAGCGCCTTCATGGCGTCGTAGATGGCCTCCACCTCGGCCAGCGGGGGCCTGGCGTGGTCGTGGTCCTCCAAGGTCCCCTCGTTGCGGCGCAGCTGTTGCAGGATGCGTTGCGACTCGCAGTGCAAGGCGACGGGGACGCCCTCCTTCCCGGCGGCCGTGAGGATCTCCGCGAAGCGGGCCTGGTCCTCCAAGAGCAGGTCTCCGGTGCTGGCGCCGAGGTAGGTCTTCACGCCGACGGCCCACTTCAGCATCTCCGGGAGTTCGCCGGTGTACCACGTGCCGCCCGCCCAGGCGCCGAAGTCCACCAGGGATTTCTTCTGCGCGAGGGCGAGCTTCTCCTTCAACGTCCGGACCGAGATGGTCGCCGGGAGGGTGTTGGGCATGTCGACGTAGCCCGTGACGCCGCCGAAGGCCGCCGCCGTGGAACCCGTCGTGAAATCCTCCTTGTGCGTGTGGCCTGGCTCACGGAAATGGACGTGCAGGTCGATGGCCCCGGGCAGGATGGCCTTGGCGCCGACGTCGAGGTGTGTTGCGAGCCGCGTCGACTTGGCGATGCGCACGATGCGGCCGCTGTGCGTGTCGATGTGCAAGACGGCGGGAACAAGTTTCCCGCGCTGGTAGACTTGACCAGCAACCGAGAGGTCGGGTTCGCGCGCCGAGCTGGCCACGGACTTGGACGGTTTCGCAGTCTTCGCCGGGCGGGGTGCCGACTTGGCCTTCACGGCCTTGGGTTTCGCGGCTTTGGGCTTCGAAGACTTGGCGGGCTTCGCCTTCGCTGGCTTGCCCTTGGGCTTGGGTCGCGGCTTGCCTGCCTTGCCCTTGCCGGCCACTAAAGGACCCCCCACACCCCGATCTCGCCGGAGTCGACGAGGTCCGAGACGGAGTCGGCAAAGCCGCGCATCCACGACCGGAGATGCAGGTAGTGCACGAGGAGGAAGGCCGGCACGAGGCCATTCAAGGCCAAGACGGGGAACGCCCACACGGATGGATCCGTGTCTTGGAAAGCCAGCAAAAGAAGGGCGACCTCAAGGGCCCACAGGAACGTCAATCCGGCCGCAGCGAGCCACGGCAGGTTGCGTGCGCCCTTGCCTTGGACGCGGCGGTACAGTTCAGGGAAGCTCTCGGCGGCGACCGAGTAGCGCATCCAGGATTTCCAGGTGCCGCGCAGGCTGACCTCGTAGGCGGCGACGCGGCGGCGACTGTACAGTTGGCCGGCCAAGAGTCCGACCAGGACGGCTACCCCGTGAACGAGAAGCCCCTGCCATGGGTAGAGGAAGTACGCCGGGACGGCCAGGAGGAGGGCCACGAGGGCCATCACGACGGTCCGGCGGCGGCAGGCGCGCTGGTCGGTGTCCAACAGGTGGACAAAATGGCTGGCGACGCCCCCCGACGGCACAGGAGGAGGACCGGTCGCCGCCTCTTGAGCAAGGTGGTTTGGTTTTCGCGCCGTGCGGTTAAAAGCACCCTCCTGGACGAGGGGCTCCGGGGTATTTCCGTCCCGGGCGGCGAAATCTACGAGCCGACAGCGGGGGGGCCAAGCCACCGGCCGAAGACGAGGAACCCGGTGTGCCCGAGGCCCTCGAAGGAGGGGCGGCTGCCGCGCTCCTTGACTTCCCAGCCGCGCTCGATGAGCTCGAGCTGGCGGACGGCGGCGAAGCCGGACGCGGTGAGGGTTCGGCTGGTCTCCTCCATCTGCGAGACCTGCGGCGTGTAGCAGGCAATGGTGGCCCCCGGCGCCAACGTGGGCAGGAGGTGGGGGATGGCCCTCCACGGTTCCGGTTGGTCGAGGACGACGGCGTCGAACGGCCCGCGAATGGCGGCGGCGAGGCCCTGGGTCAAGTCGCCGACATGGACTTCGAGGCGGGCGCCGAGGCCGGCCTTCACGACGTTGGCGCGGCCCCACTCGGCGAACTCGTCGCGCAGCTCTTGCACGACGATTTGGCCGGCCGCGCCGACGGCCCAGCACAACGGGATGGTGAGCCCGGCCGACCCGATGCCCGATTCAAGGACGCGCGAACCCGGCCCGATGCCCAGTTCGAAGAGGATGCGGCTGGCGTCCTTGGGGAGGATGACCTGCGCCTTGCGGGCGATGGTCGCCGTCAAGTCGGCCAACGTCGGGCGCAGAAGGGCCAGGTCCTTGTCGCCGATGCGCACGCGGGTGCCCCAGGGCTGGCCGACCCAGCGGTCGGGGTCGAGGATGCCGAGGCCCTTGTGCTTGCGCGTCCCGGTGCCGTCGAGGACAAGGAGGTGGCGTTCGCCGGTGTTGACCTCGAAGGCGAGGACGCGATCGGCCTTGCCGATGGTCGCGGCCGCGGGCGCCTGGGCGTTCATTGCTTGAGCGCGCCCTGGAGTTTCTGCTGCAGCGCCGTCAGCGATTCCTTGAGGGACGCCTCCTGCTTCTGCAGACGGGCGATGCGGATCTCGAGGGTCTCCTGGTCGTCCTTGAGGCGGTCGACGGCCGTCTTCTTGCCCGGTTCTTTGACGAGGAAGGCTCCGACGCTGCGGTAGACGGGGGCGTCGTCCGCGATGGAGTCGAGCGCCTGGAGCGCCTGCTCGCCTTCGGCCTTCATGGCCTCGAACTGCGCCCGCTGCTGCGCCGTGGCTTGCAGCTGCTGGTTCTGCTGCTGCAGTTGCGCCAGCTGCTGCTGCATCGCGGGTGTCAGGGTCGGTTCGGCCATGGCGCGGCCACCCGGGGCTCCCACTTCAAGATGGCGGGGCGACGGGACAGCGGGCGCCCGGCGGCTCGTCGAACGGGAAGGACCGGCCGCTGCTGCTTTTATGCAGGGTTCTGCATCGACAATGACCTCCGAGCCCCGCTCGGCGGCCCGGAAACCCCGATGGCGCGAATCCACGTCGAGAAGGTCACCAAGTCCCTGGCGGGGCGGGCCATCCTCGATGGAGTCGACCTTACGGCCGGACCGGGCGACATCGTGGCTCTCATCGGCCCCTCCGGTTGTGGTAAGACCACGCTGTTGCGCACCATCCTCGGCGAGGTCCGTCCCGATTCCGGCCGGATCATCCTGGACGGGCAGGACGTTACGCACATACGCGTCGAGAAACGCCGCGTCTCCATCGTTTACCAGGACTACGCGCTCTTTCCCCACATGACCGTCGCGGAGAACGTCGGTTACGGCCTGCGCATCCGCCGCTGGTCACGGGCCAAGCAGAAGCGCCGCATCGATGAGCTGCTGGCCATGGTGCACCTCGAGGACCAGCGCGACAAGTACCCCCGCAATCTCTCCGGAGGCCAGCAGCAGCGCGTCGCCATCGCCCGGGCCCTGGCCGTCGAACCGCGCATCCTCCTCCTCGACGAGGCGTTCACCGCCCTAGACACGGTCACGCGCACGGAACTGGTCGCGCAGGTCCGGGACATCATCAAGCGCCTCAAGGTCACGACCATCATGGTGACGCATGACCAGGAGGAGGCGTTTCTCTTCGCCAAGCAGGTCATCGTGCTCAACGAGGGCAAGGTTGTCGTCTCCGGCCGGCCCGAGATGGTCATGAAACACAAGCACCCGTTCGTGCAGGACTTCGTCAAGATGGTGCTGTTCCAACGCGTCAAGGTGCAGAAGGATGCGGCGGGCAAGCGCTACGTCCAGATTGAAGGTGGAGCCAAGATCCCACTCGCCCTCACCGGCGTGCGCGAGGGCGACGAGGTCCACATCATGGTCAAGAAAGGACCGGAACGCGAAAGCGTGGAGGTGTGGCCGATTGAATCCCTCTAGGCTGTTCTTGCCGCTTGGGGTGCTGGCCTTCGCGTTGGCCACGGTGGCGGCGGGACTCGACCTGCGCCACGTGGAGAAGGAGACCGTCGTCGTCTACGCCACACCGGCACTGCAGGAGTTCCTAGAGCGGGTCGTGCTGCCGGAATTCCGCCGCGACACCGGTTTCGACGTCGTCCCCGTCTACATGACGGCGTCGGAAGAGTACTACCGCGTGCGCCTGGCCCCGCAGCGACCCGAGGCCGACGTGTTCGTGCACGCCTCGCCCCTGTTTCTGGAGAAGGGCTACGCCTCGGGCATCATCGAACCGATGGACGCCGACGTGGACCTGGGCGCCGGCAACCAAAGCCGAGCCGTGCCGGGCGGGGCCATCTGGCATGCCTTCGCCTGGAGCCCGCTCGTCGCCGTGCACCGTCCCGGCGACGGCCCCGTCGACCTGGGTTCCGATGGCGGAAGCTTCGGCTTCGCCCATCCGCAGTTGTCCAACAACGGCGTCTACAATGTCCTGTTCCTCGAGGCCCTCGATCCCGCGATTGGCCAGGCCGTCCTCGGCAGAACCGTCGTCCAGCCGGTGAACGCCCGGGCCACCATCGGGGGCGTGGCGGAGGGTTCCTACGACTTCACCCTCGGGTACGAAGCCGTGGGACGGTACTACCAGGGCCGAGGCGCCCGAATCGACATGAGCGTCCCTGTGGTGGCGGGTGAACCGGTGACGACGCCGGTGCTGTTCAGCGTCGCCTTGGTACGAAACCACCCGCACGAGGCCGCAGCAGACTTCGTCCGGACGTTCTTCCAACCGGAGGTTCAGGCCCAGTTGGCTGATTCGCATTTCCGCCCCATCCTGGCCGGGTTCCCGCAACCGTCCGACGCCCTCGACGTCTCCGAGGCGCGTGTCGTGCAATACGACTGGTCGAAGTGGGATGCGCTGGAATCCAAGCTTCCGTCCTACGAGGTGAACCGGTGACCCCGGGAGGTGGACCGGTGACCCCGGCGACCACAGCGACCACGGCGGGGCGGCCACGCAAAGGCCCCGCGGCAGGGGCTCCCAAACCCGCGCTTCCGCCCCACGATGAGCGAACCGCCACCTGGACCGACGTCTGGGGGCGCATCACCAAGTCGATGTGGACCGTGGTCGTGTGGGGGCTCTTCCTCATCGTGGTCCTTGGCCCCCTCCTCACCGTCCTTCTCTTCAGCCTCACCCCCTCGGTGTTCGAAGGCATCCGTCCGTCCACCCTGCAATGGTATCGGGCCATTCTCTCCGACCCGGTGCTCTACTATCCCCTCGTCCGCAGTTTCGAGATTGCCTTCTTGGTGGTGGCCTGCCAACTCGTGTTCGGGACGCTCGTCGCCTACGCCATCGTGCGCCGCAAGGTGTTTGGCCCCGGGCTCATGGATGCGATGAGCAACCTCACCATCGCGCTCCCGTCCGTCGTCATCGGCCTTGCTTTGCTGTCGTTCTACAGTCCGTATGGCCCATTCTCGGCCCTCGCCGACCTGGTGTACGGGCACCCGTTGTCGCTGACGTTCACGATGTGGATCGTCGTACTGGCCCACGTCCTCGAGACCTTCCCGTACATGGTGCGCACCGTGGGTTCCGTCCTCTCGCAGGTGCCGCGCAACTTGGAATCCGCAGCCCACAGCCTCGGCGCAGGGCGCTTCACCGTCTTCCGCACCGTCCTGCTGCCGCAACTCAAACATAGCCTGCTGGCCGGCTCCGTCCTGGTCTTCAGCCGCAGCCTAGCCGAGTTCGGGGCCACCATCGTCGTGGTCTCCGCCGCGCTGAAGACCGCGCCGACGCAGATCTACTCTCAGGAAAGCGCGGGAAACCTGGAACTCGCAGCGGCCTATTCGGTCATCCTGATGCTGGCCTCGCTCATCATCTACCTGGCCTTGCGCCGGGCTGCCGCCAAGGGTCTTGCCGGCATTGAAATGCAAGCAGGATGAAACAGAAGCCGAACCGGACCGGACGACGGGGCAATCACCACTCAGGTTAAGACGGAGGACGTCGGCCTTCGACCATGACCAAGCTCCTTGCACTGTTTGCTTTCGGACTCCTGCTGCTAGCGGGTTGCTCGTCCTCGCCCGGCCCCGCCCCATCGTCCGCGATGCCCTCACACACGTTCAGTGTGACCGGGGACAATCGCATCGAACCGGCCGTCTTCACCGACACCTTGCACCTGCTGGCTTTCCCGGACACCACGCCGGCGATTCCAGAGGCCTACGACGACCTGCGCCTTCCGATCCCCGGCACCGCGGACATCGCGGCCTCCGGCACCACAGGCAACGCTGCTATGCACGAATGGCGGCTGCACCTGGGCGAAGACCTCCAAGGCGTCGTGGGGACGGCGACGTTCTGGGTTGATGTGCGCGGTAGCATTCTCAACAACCCCAACCCGCTGGTCGACCACTGCTTCTGGGAATTCCGTTTCCTGACTGGCGACGTGAACACGGGGGAGTCGCACTTTGCGCCGTGTGGAAAAGAGAATGCCACAATTGCCCAGGGCGTGCGCCCGATCACCTTCACCTTCGATCTGCCGGCCGCGTCCGTGCCCGCGGGCCAGGACCTGCGCTTCGAGCTCTACACACAGGATTTCGGCCGCGCCCCCGGGGCCACCGTCGACCTACTGACAGGCTCGGTCGCCCACGACAGCCGCGTCCAGCTCATCGGCCTGCGCCTGCCCCTCGACACAGGGGTTCTTTTGGCCACCACGTAGCGGGCCCCGGCAGCCCTTAAGACCCTGAACCTGTTCGATGCGGCAGTGAACTGTCCATGGGAATGACGGAGCTTCTGTTCCAAGTCGAGCTGCCCGACTGGCCGGTGGCGACCTTCACGCGCCAAGTGAAGGATTCGCGCGTCATCATGAACCACATCCGGTTCGACGAGGACCACTTCCCCACGCGCAACATCTTCACGGTCCTGGCCGACCCCGAGGAGACCACGAAGGTCCTCGAACTGATGCGCCAGATGTACACGAACATCCAGGTCCTCCGCCAGGACCCACAAGCCCTCTCCGTCCTCGTCGAGCCGGCGCCGGACAAGATGAAGTTCCTCAAGGCGCCGTTCACGGCTGCTCTGCGCGCCCTCGGCCCCGACCGCATCCTGCGCCCCATCATCATCCGCGACGGTTGGATGACCGTCAGCATCATCACCGCCGCCAAGGTGGAAATCGGCGACATCATCCGCACGGCGGGCGAGTCGTTCAAGAAGGCGGGGCTCAACATGAAGCTCATCCGCTGGGGCGAGTACAAGCCCGAGGACCACCCCATCGGTGACTACGAGGAGAAGCTCACGCCCAAGCAAGTTGAGATTGTCAAGATGGGGCTCGCGCTGGGATTCTACGACAATCCGCGCCGCTGCAATCTCGAGGCGCTGGCCAACGTCTTCGGGATCAGCAAAGCTGCCGCGCACAACCGGTTGAAGAGCGCGGAACGAAAGATTCTCACGAGCTACTTCTCCTAGGGGGGAACGAACTTGCGATTGTCGTTGCCGTTCATTGTTTGTTGCCTCCTGACGGGTTGCCTTTCGGTCAAGCCTGCCGTCATTTGCTCATCGACCGCAGGGTCGATTGGCTGGCACCAACCCGCGATGTTCGAGGCGCTCCAGTCAACGCCAGATTCAACCAAAATCTTGCCTTCCGAGGGGACGTGGTTCCCAACAGACCTTCAGTGGCGGCCGTTCCTTGCCTTCGACGCACCTCGGGACTTTGAAGATGCTCGGCTCTACGAAATCCACTGGCGAGGCCCTAACGGTTCCTGGAAAGACTACGAAGCGGAACCTCTAGGTTTCTATCTCCGCAACAATGCAATCAGCGCCTATTTGCCTCCGGGGACGGCACGGGACATTGTGGAGCCCGCCCTTGAAGAATTCGCAGAGGCCGTGCTAGTCATCGACTTCGATGCGCCTGACGGCCACGAGTTGGCCGATTGGGAAGGCCTTCGCGAGAGGTTTTTCGAGGACACCGGCGGGTGGAGCTACTACGCCGACTCCTTGTCGCCTTTTTTCGGCGTCGATTGGTACCAGGCAGTGGTCCACCGCCAAAGGGAATTGCGAATCTCTGCGCTGTTCGAATCGCTAGAACCAAGCCTCCAGGAAGCCCAGCCAATTCTGGAGTACCCAAATCACATCCGCCTTTCTGACGGTAATTGGGATTTCGATTTCGCCGTCCCATCTGTGGCAGCGGCCGAGCGCCAAAACGTGACCGTAGCCACTTGGCTCGGGCCCACTTCCGCCTACATGACCTGGAGTATCCAGGCGAATGAGATGGGCCACGTCGCATTCAGGTTCTCACTGTTCAATGACGTGAATATGACTGGAGCTCCCTTCGCCTTGATGTCCCCGAAGGAATGGAAGGCCATCGCTGCCACAGCCCTTGAAGAAGCGGGGTTGCCTCGTCCAGACTTCAATCAATTGTGGGTGGATCCCCGGGCGGGATGCGCTGAAGAGACTGCAAGGAATCTGTACCATCCTCAAGTACGGGAAAACCCCAATCTCTTGCCAGCAAGTGCCCGCTAGTACCACACCTGGACGGGCCTGGGCTCGTGGCGCTCGACTAGCTAGCGGCCGGCCTGCGCGGGAGGGGTCGCATGGGCCGGTTGCCTGTCCGGCGTTCCTGCGCGGTCTCGGTGACCGCCGTGACTTCAAGACCCGTCCCATTGGCGCGCGCCGTCAAAGCAACGCCGGGTCTTTGTAGGCGGGTGCAGAGTGTAACCTGTGTCCGGCCACACGCCGCAAGGCGCCGGTCGACGGCCCGCAACAACGGGGCGCCCGGTAGCCGCTGCGCGGCCGCTCACCCCGGTCGGGTGGCAGGTCGTGCCAACGCGGCGCCGGGCCGTATCGCCCGTCATGGCTTTCGCAGCCCTCCATCTTCTGTTGGCGCTCATCGTCCTGGGTGCCCAGTACGATGCTGCATATCGCAGCCTGGACCGGCGCGAACCGAACGAGGACGCCGCGCGAACGCTGCACATCGGGGTCATCGTGACGGGCGCCGCACTCTTGGGGGCTGGCGCCTTCCTCTCGAGACACGTGAGCCCATGGGTCGGAGCCGCGGCCCTGCCGGGGATCCCTCTCGGGCTGGCCCTCTTCCAGATGTCGCGGACCTACTCGCACACCGATTGCTGGAACGGATTCTGGTGGTCGGGTTGTACGTCAGAGGGTGCGGCCCTTCCCGCGATCCATGCTGTGTTCGGCTGGCTTGCGTTCGGCGCGCTCTTAGCGGCTTTGGTCTGCCGGCTTGGCATCGGTCCTAGGGCGTCGGCCGCTGCCCTACTTGGCTGTGGGCTGGCCGTGGCGTCGGCCTTCACGGTCGCATCCATCAACCTCTTGCTCAACCTGGGCGAGGAGGCGGCGAAGGCGGCCGAGGCGAACGAGCCGATCATCCACGACACACCAGGGCTCGGTCCCGTGCTCGTCGGGCTTGGGCTGGTCGCAGCCGTCGCGTTCCGCCGACGGGCGTAGCGCCCTCGGGTAAGCCGCGTCAGCGCGCCGAGCGGATGACCACCGGGTCGGCCAGGTGCTGTGCCACGGAGTTCGCGTAGTACTGCACGAGGTCCCACAAGATTGGGTGCGTGCGGAACAGTCCGTCGGCTCCCTCGAACAGGAGTCCCCGCCGTCCCATCACGTCGAGCGCTCGGCCGAGGAGTTCCTCGAGGTCGTCCGTCTCGGACAGCGTGAGGTGCACGACATCGAGTTCGTGTCGGCCTTCGGCGCGTTCCAGGCGCTTGCGTTCCTCTTCGCGCTTGGCGTATGGGTCGCCGGTGAAGAACGGCGCCTTGGCGGCTTCGAGGCGGTCGATGGCGCCGCGCAAGGCGAACAAGAGGTCGCCGCGCGGCACGCCGGCACTGAGGCGTTCGGCGCCCAGGTCGACCATGGCCGTGGCGACGGCGGCGACCGGAGTCACTGGGATGGCGCGGCCGATGCGGCGCAGCAGATCCTCGGCGAACGGGCGCAGGACTGCCTGTCGGGCGTGGCGGTCGTCCTCGCGTAGAAACTTGGGGTGTTTGGCGGACCAGTCGTCGAAAGAGACGGGTTCCCCGAAGTGGATGGCGCAGACGCCGTGCTTCTTCAGGCGCTTGGCGAGGAAGCGGCCGATGTTGGCGGGCACGCCGATGAACGCGCGGCCGACCAAGGTAAGGAGTCGCTTGGCTTTTTTCGCAGGGCCGCGACGGCGCAGCGGGTGGTCGCCGGCCAGCGTCTCTCGCACGAGAACCTCGTCCTCCAATACACGGTCGAAGTTGATTCCGACGGGCAGAAAGACGAGGGGCTTGGTGAACGCCGGGTCCTTCTTGGCGCGCCCCATGTGGTCGAGGAGGCCGAGTTTCACGGGGCGCAGTTTGCCGTCGCGGCTGAGTCCGCCTTCCGGGAACATTGCCTGCGTAACGCCTTGCTTGGTGACGAGTTGCAGGTACGATTCCAGGGTGCGGTGGTAGAGGGGGTCCTTCTCGCCACGCCGCACGAAGTAGGAGCCGAACGACTTGAACAGGCCCTCCAGGGGCCAGACGCGCGCCCATTCGCCGACGGCGTAGGAGACCTGCACCGACTTGGAGAGCATGAAGCCGGTGACGACGAAGTCGGCGTTGCTGCGGTGGTTGGAGACGAGGACGACGGCGGCGTTGGGCGGCACCTTCGCCATGGCGGCGTCGAGGCTGGCCTTGTCGAGGCGGACGTTGTACAGGGCGTACGCGAAGATGCGAGCGAGGCGGTAGCCGACGCGGTAGTAGGCCAGGAGGTTGAACTGCGGGACAATCTCGTCGAGCCAGGCCCGGACCTGGGATTGCACTTCAGCAAACGGCTTGTTCTGCTCGCGGGCCCGTTCCGCCATCGCCTCGACCAGACCGGGGTCCGACAGCACCATCTCCTTGACGACGACGCGGTGCGTGTGGCGGAACGGGTCGGTCGGGATGCGGTGGCTGCGCAGGAAGGCATCGACGCGGCGTTCCTGCCGGCCGCGCCACCATCCGGCAAGGAAGGAGCGCACGAGTTCGTACAGCAGGACGGCCGCGAGCGCGATGAGCGCCACCTGAAGCCAGTCGCCGGTCGTCCAGGCCAACGCCCTCCCCACCCCCACCTGCGACTTGGCCGTTTCGAAGCGCAGATTCCGCCGATGCGCTCCGCGCCCCCGGATGACGCAGATTCAGGGCACCTGACGGGTGGTCTAACCGGGTGTCGTTGTTTGGAGTCGGCGGGAGCGAACCCGTTAAGTAAGAATCCCTGGCTTGCGTCGGCCAACAGGAGTCCCGTCCCTTGACCCGCGTCATCACCTCCAAGTGCATCGGCACCAAGGACACCAGCTGTGTCGATGTCTGCCCCGTCGACTGCATCCACCCGAAGAAGGACGATGCCAAGTTCGGCTCGGAGACCCACCTCTACATCAACCCGGACGAGTGCATCGACTGCGGCGCTTGCGAATCCGCCTGCCCGGTCAACGCCATCTTCCCGGACGACGAGGTCCCCGAGGGCGAGAAGAAGTACATCCAGATCAACGCGGATTACTTCAAGTGAGCACGAAACGGTCCTCGCTCTTCGAGCTCGGACACGTTTCGCGCTAGACCGGTCCTTCGGACCCCCCTCGGCCGGCTCGCAAAGCTCGCGGGCAAGCCCGCTCTTGGCGCGATGGGACGGGCCAAATAGCCGGACCCAAATCGACGGCCGCCGTGATCGAGTGGTCGCACCTGGACACCTCGTTCGGCGCGCTCATCCGCTCGGGAGTGGGCATCCTCTCGGTGGTGCTTGGCTCCTTCGTGCTCGCGGCCAAGCCCCGGCTCCGGCCTAACATGCTGCTCGGCGTGTTCCTCGTGCTAGACGGCCTGACCTACGCCATCTACGCCTTGGCCGGCGGCTTCTCCGACTTCCCGCACAAGGAGCTCGTTGTCCCCTCGCACGTGGTCACGACCGTCGTCCAGTTCACGCTTGCTGGCCTGCTCCTGGCCTATGCGGTGTCGTTGCTGCGGCGGGCTGGCGCAAGCGGGCCGACCTGGGCCTTCGCCATCACCGTCTTCCTGTTGTGGGCGACCGGCAATCCGGTCGTCTTCTTCCTCTTCGACATGCGGCCCCCCGTCGAGCTGTTCGGCAGCCCCGAGGGGCAGGTCGCGGGCATGTGGGACTACACGTCGTTCGGGTTCTACATGGGTGGCGTGGCCTTCGCCTGCGTCGCTCTGCTGGCCTCCCTGCGCCACGACCCCGACCATCCTGCCGCGCGGGCCCGCCTTCTGCTGGCGGGGAACTGGCTGGCGGCCATGCTCACCGCCATGGTCGTCGTCGTCTTGGCCGCCGCCTCCGACCCTTCGTTTGCCGGCCCGTTCGCCCGCATCTTGGCCGTAGTGGGAGCCGCCCTGGTGCTTGGGGTGGCCCTCGGCCTGCTTCGCCTGCCGCGCGTGGGGCCGTGGAAGGGATGGTGGCCCGTCAGCGTGCTGCTGGCCGGCTTGGCGGTCGCCGTGGTCGAGATGCTGCTCGTCGCGGGCGATGCGCCCTCCGACGGAGGGTTCGGGGGCGTGGTCGCGTTGATCGGGGTCGCCGGGGTCGCCTACGCGGTCTTCCGCCTCGACCTCCTCGGCGTGCCGGTCCCGCGTCCGCGGGCCGGGGTCTTGGCCTCCATCGCGCTGGCGACGCTGTTCATCACCGCCCAGGTCGCGCAGAACTTCCTGAGCGACGAGCTCGGCCTACTGACTGGTGGCATCGTCGCTGGCGCCGCGGTCTTCGCGGCTTACCCGCTGCAGAAAGCGGCCGAGAAAGCAATGGAGAAGCGGGCAAGCGGTCCGGATGGCCGGCGGCCGTCGACCGGGGAGGCGGCCTACCGGACGGCCCTTGGCCTGGCCTTGCGCGACCGCCGCCTGAGCTCAGAGGAAGAGCTGGAGTTGGCGCGGTTGGCGGACCAACTCGGCGTCGGCGCAGTCCGGGCGCTGGAGATTCGCGGCGAGGTTGCCGGGAGGCGCACGCGTGGGGCTTGACCTGTCCGCCGCTGCCCTCATCGGCTGCGGCACCGGCCTCATCTTCTGCCTGTTCGGCGCGTTCTTCGTGGCGCACGCCAAGGGCAACCGGTTGAACCTCGCGCTCGGCATCGTCTACATCTCAAACGGCTTGGCGGGCATGGTGCTCTTCCCGGGCGGCATCTTGCTTCCCGAAGAGGAGTTCACGTTCGCCGTGCCCGTGTATGCCATTGCCCTGGCCTTCGACCTGGTTTCGCTTGCCGGCATGGTCGCCCTCGCAGTGCAGCAGGCCCGGCGCCTGCCTTCGCCTTCACGGCGCATCGTCGCATGGTTCGCGGCGGGCTTGGGGCTCGCGCTGGCGGCCGCCCTCGCCATCCTTGCACTGCTTGGATTTCCCTCGGAATACACCGGCACGCGATTGGTCTTGTCCTACGTTGACGGCGTCACGTTCAGGGCATTCTTGAGCGCGTGCGCCATTGTGGCCCTCGTCGGCTTGGAAAGCATCCGTCGCGGCCTCGAGTGGTCGCGAACCGGCGCGGCACTCTTGCTCGCAGTCTTCCCCATGATGCGCAATGCCTCGAGCGATTTGTCGGTCGCGGTCATTGAGTTTGCGCGACAAACCGACGACCTCGCCACTTATGCATTCCTCCTGGCGAGCCTGTTGGTCCTTGGGCCAGTTGCCTGGTCCTTGGGGGCCATGGCGGCCCCCAACGGCAAGCACGCGCGAAACTTCCTGCTGCTCGTGGCCGCCAACATGATCCTGACGGCGTTTCTGCACGCAGCCGTCGGCCCCACACAAAGCGTTCTGCGTGTGGCCGGCATTGTGGCCGTCGCCTCGATGGCCGCGCCGGCCTACGCGGTGGTGCGCCTTGACCTCCTGCAGACTCGCCTGCCGCGACCCACCATCCGGGCGGGCACACTCGCCTCCATCGGGCTCGGAGCCCTCTTCATCACCGCTCAGGTCGCGCAGAACTTCCTCAGCGACGAGCTCGGCCTCTTGACTGGAGGCATCGTGGCTGGCGCCGCGGTGTTCGCGGCCTATCCCTTGCAGAAGGCGGCCGAGCGGGCGATGGAGGGCCGCGGGCGGGGCGACCCGGCCAAGGCCGAATCGGCGGACAAGTATCGCCGCCTCGTCGAGACCGCCTGGCGTGATGGGCGCCTCGGGGCCAACGAGCGCCTGCTCTTGGCCGAGGCCCGGCGCCAACTGGGGCTCGATGCCGAGACCGCTTCAAGCATTGACGAAGGGGTCGCGCGAAAACATGCGGCACGCCCCCAACCACGACGGGGCCGTTCGGTCGGCGGGGCCAAATAGCCGCTGCGGAATCGAACAAGCCGTGGCGGCGGCCTGTGGGGGATTGAGCGATGGACATTGAGTACGCCGCCATCGTCCGGGCCAGCGTCGGCGTCCTGTACGCCCTTCTAGGATTGTTCTTGATCGTTCGGGCGCCGCGGTCCAAGACGATGGCCGTTTGGGGCGCCGTCTACTTCATCACGGGCAGCATGCGCATTCACGGGAATCTCCTCGTAATCCTGTCCGATAAAACTCTCTTGTCCACTCTGGACATCCTCATCAGCGTCCTGTTTGACCTCGTCCTCTTGGCACTGCTTGTGGCTCTATTGGTCTTCGCCGCACGACCGCTTCCTCGCACGTCGGTCCGCGCCGTCCGCGCCGTCTTTCTGAGCGGATTCGCCATCGCCCTGGCGTACGTCATCTTCGATTCCGGCCCATTCCGCGAGATTCCGGTACGCCAGATGGCGTTGATCGCCAATAAGGCCGTGGACACTTCGGTGGTCTTCGCAGCAGGGGCGCTCTGGATTGCAATCCTGGAAGGCTTGAGGCGACAGTCGATGCCGAAGGCAAAATCCTGGCTTCTGGCTGCGTTTCCCATCGTGGGAACCATCGTCGGAGGGAACGTGGCCAGCCAGATGGACTGGCTGTTCCCCGAGTTCGTTGTGTTCATCACGGACCTGCCGCCCATCGCGGCGCTTGACGCGTTGACCGCAGTCGTTGCCCTCGTTCCATTGGCCTGGTGCTATGCATTGTTGGGAGGCCCGAATGGCCGGTTCGTCTGCAACCTGTTGCTGGGCATCTTCGTGTGGATTGCCTTTTCTCTGGCCTACGTGAGGACTGCACCGGAATTCGACGGGTTCTTCGGGACGGCGCCAGGAATCCTGCGGGTCATTGCCTTGGCTACCATTGGGTACGCCATCGTGGCACGTGATTTCTTGCCGACGGCCCTACGTCTTCCGACTGCCCGACGCGGGACGCTGGCGGGAGTCGCCCTGGCAAGCCTGATTATCACGGCACAAATCGCGCAGAATTTCCTCGGGGCAAAGTATGGCATCTACGTGGGTGGCCTCGTTGCCGGCGGCGTCCTAGTGGCCGCATTCCCGCTGCAACGACGACTCGAGCGCGTCGCGGGAAGTCGCAATCGGAACGAAGCCGATTCGGAACGTTCGTTCGTCCAGGCCGCCCGAATCGCCCTGCGCGACCGGGTTCTGACCACGCAGGAGGGACTCGACCTACTGGACTTGGCGTTCCAACTGGGCATACCCCCGCGCCGGGCTACGGCACTAATCGACCAGGAACGCTCCTCCCAGCAAGGCGGTCGCCGCCAGTTGGGGCTCGACGCTGAGACGACTGTTGTCATCGACGAAGGGGAAGCGGGGCGCCACGTTTCGTCTTCCAGGAAAAAGCCCGCATGACCTCCAACCGGTTCCCGCTCACCCTTCTGCCGGGCAATATCGCCGTCTGTCGTCTCGCGCCCGATTCGGAAGTGCCCGACTGGTCGAGCGAGGGGCCGTTCTCGTGCGTGATGCGGACGCCCGACGAACTCTCGATCGTCTGCGCCGAGGCCGCCGTCCCCGCAGGGATCCAGGCTGAACGTGGGTTCCGCGCGCTCAAGCTCGAAGGCCCGGTTCCGTTCACGACGATCGGCGTCGTGAGCGGCATGACCAAGCCGCTGGCCGAGGCCGGCATCAGCGTGTTCATCCTCTCCACCTACGACACGGATTACCTCCTGGTCAAGGCGACCGCCCTCGACCGGGCGGCGAAGGTTCTGGGGCGCGCGGGATTCTCAGTCGCCTGACCGCCCGCCGCCACTCCGATAGCGAACCAAACCCCTTTGACCCCCCGTCGGCGTCGCCGTCGCAATGGGCGGGCCGATCAAGTTCAAGCAGAACCTCCGGTTGTTCGAGGCCATCACCATCATCGTCGGCTCGATGATTGGATCCGGCATCTTGCTTCTGCCCGCCGACATGGCTGAGCTCATGCCAAGCCCCGGCCTCATTCTGCTCGTGTTCGGGGCCGGCGCGGTGCTGACCATCGTCGGAGCCCTGACCTTCGCCGAGCTGTCGGCCATGTTCCCCCGCGCCGGCGGCCAGTACCATTTCCTCAAGGAGGGCCTGGGCCGCTTCTACGGCTACCTCTTCGGCTGGACGCAGTTCTGGGTCATCCAGACCGGCATCGTGGCCGGCGTCGCCGTCGCCGTGACGCGCTTCACCAAGTTCTTCGTCGAACGCAACGGCGGCCACCTCGGCGGCCATTCCGTCCGCTTGACCGAGCTGGTGGACGTCGGCCCCTGCGTGCAGGAAAGCCTCGCCGGCGAGTGCACGAAGCGGCTCATCCACCTCGACCCGTTCACCATCCCCGCCTGGGGCGACGCCTTCGTCGCCATCGCGGCAATCCTCCTCCTGATGGGGCTCAACATGCTGAGCACCCGCTTCGGCGGCATCGTTCAGAACATCAGCACCGTCGCCAAGGTCCTTGGCCTGGTGAGCCTGGTTGCCATCATCTTCATCGGCGGCTCCCTCGTCGACGGCGGCTACGAGGCCACGGGCGGCGGTTTGGCGCCGGAGGGCATGGGCGCCGGAGCCCTTGTCGTCGCCTTCGGCGGCGCCCTCGCGCTCAGCCTCTTCGCCTACGACGGTTGGCCGCAGGCCACCTACGTCGCCGGTGAGGTGCGCAACGCCAAGCGCAACCTTCCCCTGGCGCTCATTATCGGCCCGCTCATCACCGCGGTCGTCTACATCGCCCTCACGGCGGCGTACTTCTACGTCATTCCGATTGATGAGGCGGTCCGGCTCGGCATCAACGACGAGCGCATCGCGCCCGTCGCAGCGGGCAAGGTCTGGGACTACGGCCCGGTCTACATCAGCGCCGTCGCCCTCGTCTCGGTCTTCGGCACGGTCAACGGCTTCTTGCTTACCGCACCGCGCATCTTCTACGCCTTGAGCCACGACGGCGCCTTGCTGCCCAGCATGGGCAAGATCAGCAGTCGCGGCACTCCGGCGTGGGCCATCTACTTCACCGCTTTGTGGGCCAGCCTCCTCGTGTTGTCGGGCGGGTACCAGCAACTGGTGACCATGGTCGTCTTCGGGATCTTCCTGTTCTACATCCCGACGGCGATTGCCCACATGCGCATGCGCAAGACGCACGCCCACGTCGAACGGCCGTTCAAGACCCCGCTCTACCCACTGGTCCCCATCCTGTTCATGCTGGCCAGCGTGTTCATCGTCGGCATCATCCTCGTGGGTTCGCTGCTGCAGGGACTCATCGCCTTGGTCCTCATCGCCGCCGGCATCCCGGTCTATTTCGCGCAGCGACCGCGCATGATCCGCGTCGAGGCCGAACGCCAGGCCGAGGCCACGCCACCGGCCGAACCGGACCCGGCCGTCACATAGTCACGCAATGACTACCGCGTCGCTTTCTTGCCAGGTTTGGCCCGCTTCCTGGTGGAGCGCGCCAAGACGCAGATGCGCTCGACGGCGGCCGTGAAGTCGTCGTAGTGGAACGGCTTCTGGATGTAGTCCAGCACACCCAGTCCCTCGCAGGTGGCGACGGCGGCTTCCTCGCGAGCGGTGCTGAAGACGACGACTGGCAGGCCCCGGGTCGGTTCGTCCTCGCGCAGACGGCGCAGGGTCTCGAGGCCGTCCAACACAGGCATGTTGAGGTCGAGGACGACGAGGTCCGGGCGCGTGACCTGGAGGGCGGCCAGCGCCGCTTCACCGTCGCCGACGAACTCGATGGCGGGCGGTGCGGCAATCTGGCTCAGCGCGTGATGGATGAGCACTTGGTCATCCACGCCGTCCTCGGCCCACAGGATGCTGGCCACTCGGGTCGGCACTACCCCTTCGACGCCGAAGCCTCTTGATGAAGCTTTCTTGTGGGCACGGCCTTGCCCAGCAGGACCGGGGGAGAGTTGGCTGGTGGGCACGATGTTGCCCCACAACGGTTGTCATGCTCGGGAGCCGAAGAGGGCCCTGGATGGACGTCAATCCGCGCGAATGCATGTTCTGCCACGGCGACCTGCCCGTTCGCCCGGACGAACCCGTCAACCTGGCGTTTATGGCCCACATCGAGACCCGTGCGCCATGCCGGTCGGAGTTCGACGTGTGGACCAACCACATGCAGAAGGACTTCACGGGATACTAATCGCCGCGAGTCGGACGGGTGCCGCCTTTCCACGGCCGTGGTTTGACGGGCGAGCCGCACACCGGGCAGTCCTCTGTCTTGGGCATGGCCTCAAACCAGCGCCCACATCCGGTGCAGCGCGGCCGGAAGTCAAGGCTTGCCCGGATTCCGTGCTGATTCACTGTTTGTGTTCGGACGCCCAACCGCGCTGCAAGGTCGAGCAGGGTGTAGTCATCCGTGACCAACGTGGCCTGCGCGCCCAACTCCAACGTCAAGGCCAAGAGGGACCGGTCTGCGGCGCTGAGCCGGGCCAGATTGCCGGCTGTCACTCCTGCCGCCTCCACTCGTGACCGGGCCTCGGGTCCGGGGTCGCGCACCTCCAGGCCGATGGACTGCCAATCCTCAAAGCGCCGGGCATCCCGCCCGCCGGGCGACACCTCGGCCGCCGCCTCGGACGTGGTCGCCCAGCGCGGGCCGCGCGGCGGATCCTTGCCGCCGAGCAGCAACGACGTGTCGAGGACGAGCCACTGCACGTCCGGGCAAGGGGCCGTCGCGCGCTTCAGGATGTCGCAGCGCTGCGGCAGGGCCAAGAGCGCCGGGCCGGTCCGGGGGCCGTGGACGGGACGGCCCTCGGCATTCTCCTTGGTTTGGCGTTCCTGCCGCCCCTGCTGTTCATGCTTTGGGTGCGGAACCACGAGAAGACCCAACCTGAGCCATTGGGCGCGGTGTTCGGTTTGTTCGTCTACGGCGGGTCCCTGGGGGTGGGCATCGCCCTTGCCTTGTCTTTGCTGCTCGACTACGGCATCGGCGTCGAGTTGGGCGGACTGGCCCTCGTCGGCGTGGTCGTCGTCGCGCCGCTTGTGGAGGAGTTTGCCAAAGGACTCGGGCTCGGCCTGGTACGGACCCGGGTGCGCGAACTTGAGGACGGCATCGTGTACGGCGCCGCCATCGGCCTAGGCTTCGGCGCAACGGAGAACCTGCTCTACGGGTTCCAAGCCCTGGGTGACGGTGGCATCGAGCATGCGGCGGTCACCATCGCGTTCCGCGTCGTCTCGAGCGTGCTGTTGCATGCCGGGTCGTCGGCGCTCCTGGGTTACGGCTACGGCCTCATGCGTTTGCGGCGCAAAGGGCTGGCGATGCTGCTGCCCTACTATTTGCTCGCGGTCCTTCAGCACGCGCTATACAACTTCCTCGTCGGTCCGCAGTACCTCTGGGGCTTCGCGGCCGCCGTCGTCATGGTTCTCGTCGTCACCGGCTCCCTGCGCCGGCAGATTCGCCGCTTGGACGCCCGTCCGGCCGATGCCTGGGAACCCGTGAATCGGCAGTAGCCAGCGTTCAGTGCTATGGTCCTATAACGCGCTGACATGTACCGACTGGTAGATGGCGCGCTGGGCGTGGTCACGCATTCTGGTGTGGAGCTTGGCTGTTTCGAGCTCCCTGCCGGCTTTGGTGCTACAGAGCAAGGTCTACGCGGATCACCCCTACGTTGGAATCCAACGCGATGTTGGCTACCTTTTCCTTTTGCCCGCTCTTGTTTGCCTCGGTGTGGCAATCCATGACTTCGTCCGGCATCGAGCGCCCCCAACTGCATGCATTCTGCTAGGACTGTTCGGTTTAGCCATGCTCTACATGGCCACAATGAGCTGCCTTTTCGCCGGATGGACGGACGACCGTTGCTTTAGTTGATTGCCGGCCTGCCCGGTTTCCATCTGAATAAAGCGGCCTTGCCATCAACGAGTACACAACTGGGTATGGGCCTTGCCAGGCCCGTAGGCATCGCCTCGCTTCGCTCGGGACCCTGAGCGCCGTCCTCGTCGGCCTTTTCAAGGCCATCCTTGTCCGCCGTTCATGGTCAAAGTCGGCTTCGTCGGCGCCGGCACCATTGGTGCCAACTCGATCTTCGCGAGCCTCATGCTCACCGACCGCATCGACGAGATCGCAGTCGTCGACATCGCCGAGGCCGCCGCCGTCGGGCGCGCCATGGACCTCAACACGGCCTCCGTCGCCTTCGGCCGCCGCACCAAGGTCTCCGGCAGCACCGACTACGCGACGCTGAAGGGCGCCGACTTGGTCGTCGTCTCCGCCGGTGTCCCGCGCAAGCCCGGCATGACGCGCGCCGACCTCCTGGGCATCAACATCAAGATCCTCAAGTCGGTGTGCGCCGAAGTCAAGAAGAACGCCCCCGACTGCGTCTTCCTGCTGGTGAGCAACCCGGTCGACATCCTGCTCTACATCTGCTGGAAGGAGCTCGGCTTCTCGCGCGAGCGCACCATCGGCATGACCAGCCTGCACGACTCCGCCCGCTTCACGGACATCGTGCGCGACGCCACCGGCGACCGCACCGTCCGCGCCACCATCCTGGGTGAGCACGGCGAGACCATGTTCGTCTCGCCGACGCTCTCCAGCCCGGAGCTCAAGGGCGGCGACTGGGAGGCCTGGGAGAAGAAGACCCGCGGCCGCGCCATGGAGATCATCGAGCGCGTCGGCGCCACCGCCTACGCCCCCGGCGCCTGCACGGGCCGCATGGTCAAGGCCATCATCGAGGACACGCACGAGGAGATTCCCACCGGCGTCATCCTGATGGGCGAGTACGGTCACCGCGACGTCGCCACCGGCGTCCCCGCCGTCCTGGGTCGCGGCGGCCTCATCCGCGTCGTCCAGTACGACCTGAGCGCCGTCGAGAAGGCCAAGCTCGAGGTCACCGTGAAGGCCGTGCGCGAGAAAATCGACGAAGGCCTGCACATCCTGGCGAACCCGCCGGCACCCACGCCCGCCCCCGCGCCGACTCCGAAGACGGCCTGACGGGCAGGAACCCCACGGAGGCCGCACGGCGGGGAGGGACCAGAGCCCACTCGGAGCGGTGGGCGCTCTCCGCGTTCAGATGAACGTGTTGACGCCTTGGCTGCCTAGCGCCGGGTCCGGGACAGACGCCCGCATCTTGCTGAGTTCGCCTTCAAGCGCCATGGCCTCCTGAAGCAAGGGCTTGGCGTCCATGAGGACGTCGGGCATGATCTTGCCAAGGGCCTCGATGAGTGCGGCGGCCGCCCGGCCGTCCGGATGGTCCCGCGTCGCTTCGACCATGATGGCCCCGGAGCGCACCTTGCGGGCTGGAGCCAAGAGCAGGATGTGCGCCGTGATGCCGCCGATGAGCGCGCGCTCCACCGCCGGGATTCCCGTCTTGGAGATCTCCTGCAATACGTCATCGGCCGCCGCGGCGCAGAAGACGTCCGGGGTGTCATCGCCTTCGCCGCGCACGACCCCCTCCAGGGCGATGACGAGGTGGGCACCGCCTTTGCCGGCCCAATCGAGGATGGTTTCCGACAGCCGCATGGCAACCGATGGAGGCGGGGCGAGTTCCGTCGTGATGACATAGATGCGCGGGCACTTCCTGTCGAGGCGGCAGGCGACCTCACCGCCGAAGACGCGCACGGCCGACGTGGCGCGCCCGTCCTGGATGGCCGTGATGGCGGACAATTCCGGGAAACGCAGATGGGCCACCAGCGGCAGCTCGAGGTTGCGGATGAGGTACTGGGCCGCGATGGAGGCCGCCGAGCCCGTGGTGGGGAAGGCGGCGATAACGAGGGCGTCTTTGAGGTCAATGGCCCCGAAGGCTTCCAGGGTCGGTTCCGGCATCGCTGGAGCAAGCGCGGCCTGCGGCTTTCATCCTACCGCCGTCAGAGCCCCTCCAGTCGTCACCGATTCAGGCATTGCCGAGAATCCCGATCCTCGGCTTGCGCCTCGCGGCGTGAACTGGCTCCCGGTTCTTGAAAATGGCTTCGTACGCTTGAGGCCGCTAGAGCCGACGACGGCGACGGCGCTCCTCGATGATGAGAGCCCGCTCGCGACCAATCTGGCCGCGGATGGAGGTGTTTTCCTCCGCGCGGCGCGTGAGATAGGGAACGACGGCGCGGACTGGGCCGTAGGGGACGTACTTGCAGACGTTGTAGCCCTCGGCCGCGAGGTTGTAGGAAAGGTGGTCGCTCATCCCGAGGAGCTGCGAGAAGTACAGCCGCGGGTCGTCGCGGCGGAGTCCGCGCTTCTCCATGAGTTCGGTCAGCAGGAGGGTCGACGTCTCGTTGTGCGTGCCTGCGACAAGCGCAATCCGGTCGAGGTGCTCGACCGAGAAGACCAGCGCCGCGTCGTACGCTGCGTCACTGGCGGCCTTGTCCGGCAGGATGCAGGAGTCCGCCCCCGCCGCCGCGGCTCGGGCGCGCTCCTTTTCCATGTAGGCGCCCCGCACGAGTTTCAATCCGAGCAGGTATCGGCCCTCCGTCGCGCGCCGGTGGCTTTCGCGCAGGAAGTCGAGGCGGCCTCGGCGGTAGAGTTGGATCGTGTTGAAGACGATGGCCGTCTCGGTGTTGAACCGGGCCATCATGGTGGTCGCAACATCGTCGATGGCGCCCTGGATCCACGACTCTTCGGCGTCGATGAAGAGACGCACGTTCTTCGCGTGCGCGTGCGCGCAGACGCGCTCGACGCGGCTCTTGGCGCGCGCCCATTCATCGTTCTCGCGTGCATCGAGCGCCTGCCCGGCGTCGACCTTCTCGAGCAGGGCGAAGCGGGCGACACCCGTCATCTTGAACACGCAGAACGGGATGGCCGGGTTCCTTGCGGCCAGGTCGATGGTGCGCTCGATCTCGTCCGTCGTCCGGTCGAACTCCGCTTCGTCCTCGTGCCCCTCGTCCGCGATGTCAAGGATGGTCCCGACGCGGAAGCGCCACAACGTCTCGATGGTGGGGGCGCACTCGGCGATCGTCTCGCCGCCGCAGAATTGGCGAAAGATTGTGCGTTTGACGAGCCACACCACTGGGAGGTGGAGGGTGAGCGCGACGCGCAGGAGCCACGTGCCGGTCCGGACGGCCCAAGGGTGGGCAAACGCCCGAAACATCCAGTCGGCCCGCCGTAGCGCGACATCGCTCTTTGAACGGAACGCGACCTCGGTGTTGGCGAAGCTCAGCGCCATGCGGGTTGGTGAGCCAGTGTTGCGCCCGGGATAAAGAAACGGGTCCTTCGGATTAGGGGTGGGTCAGACCTTGGAATGAACGCCGTGTTTCCGCAACTGCTTGCCCAACTGTCCCGTGATGAAGGAGGCGAACATGACCCAGTCGGCCGCGAACGACTTGAACGGGTACGTGAACGTCGCCGGCCGGTTGTGCTCGACGAAGTAGTGCGCGACCCAGGCAAAGGCGTAGCCGGCGACGAGTCCGCCGAGCAGGAACCAGGGGGTGAGAAGGATGGCCAAAACGATGCAGGCCAGGGCGATGGCCGTTCCGATGAGGTGGAGGGCGCGGGTTCCCGTCCGGCTGTGTTCGTGCAGGTAGAACGGCCAGAACTCGCGCATAGTGCGGTACTTGGTGGCCTTGTGTTCCGGCGGCATGGAATGGCGGGCCGGGAATCGACGTGACGGTTCAAGTAGCCTGGGGGGGACTCGACCGGGCGTGGTTGCAGCGGCGCTTGCTACACCAAAACCGTCAGGGCAGGGCACGCCCGCGGGCGGCGCGGCCCTGCGTTTTTCAGTGCGCGGTACGGGATTTGAACCCATGCTTGCACCTTGGCAAGGTGCAGTCCTACCACTAGACTAACCGCGCGTTCGAAAAAGGCGCTAGACTTACGCCTCGTCTTGGCGGCCGACTAGCCGACCCTATTTGAGTCCAACGGTGGGATGCGGGACTCAAAGCGCCGAGTATCCCGCCGGCACTTCCGTTTCGCCGTGGAAGAGCGTGATTGCGAGGCGGTACTCCACCATGCTGGCGGCGCCGTTGGCGAAGGCGGAGGCCTGCCAGTCGCCGGCTTCGGGGGCCGCGAGCGTGAAGCTGTGCGGCGAGTCGGGTGCGCCCGGCGAGCCCGCCTGGACGATGTAGTCGAAGTTCTGCGCGGTGCCCGTCATGCCGGCGCTCGGGCTGGCCAAGGCGAGGTCGATGTCCTGCACGGCGTCGTCCCAGGCAATCTCGGCGTAGAGCAGCGTCACGTTGGAGCCCACGGAGAACGCCAGCGATTCGCCACCGACGGCGAGGACGGGGCCGGAGGCCGTGATCATGCCGGTGCCTTTGACGACCGTCGGGGCTTCGACGACGGGAACGTCGTCCCTCGGATTGTTGCCGCCGGAATCCAAGCAGCCTCCGGCCAGCAAGGCCGTGAGCGCGAGGGCCATGGTCCACTTCATGATCGTTCCGTGGCCTCCGTCCTACAAAAGGATTGAGTCCTACCCCTCACGCTCGCTCACTTTAGCCGCTCAGCCCGCCCGTCATCTCATCATGGGTCAGCGCGGATTCTTACATCATCGCGGCACGCGTGCCAGCGAGTCCGGGTTTAAGGCGTGGACCTTGGTGGCGGCGCGTGGCGCAACCCGACCGGGTCCCCGGCTTCATCGTGGAAGGGGGACGAGCCATCGGCCATGACCTGCCGTCGGTGGATGGACGCGAGAGCCTGGTGCCCTGGCGCACGGCCATCGGCGGCCGTGGCCCCTTCTTCGTGCGCATCGCCGCCGACGACCCGGCTGTCGTCAAGCACGTGCAGAGGCTGTCGCGCGTCGGTGAGTTGTGGCTGGAGACGCCGCTGGGCAGCATCGACGATGCGCTCGACCTCGTCGTCGCCGGAGCCTCACGCCTGGCCGTGCCGACAGCCGACCGCGACGCCGATTTACTGGAGGCCGTCGGGCCTTCCGCCCTCATTGCGTGGGACGGCGTGACACCGTGGGCCGAGGTTGAGGCCGCTGCCTTGGCGCACGAGGCGCCCGTCCTTGTCCGCCAGACGCCTCCCCCGGGGGCCGCTTGTGACGTCTTCCTTCTCGAAGAAGGCCCTGAAGGCCTGCGCCTGGTGCGCGTCGCATCGGCTCCCGCTGCTGCCGCGCTCCCGACGCCCGCCGTCGAAGGCGAGGCCGAGTGACGTCCGACTTCGAAGTGGCCTTCGCGTTCATCGCGCGCCGCCAAGCCACGAAGGCCATGTCTGCCTCGCGCTGGTCGCACATGCTCTCCCTGGAGCTCGGCTGGATGAACCCGGGGCAGGCGCGCACGTTCGTCGAACGCGGCGTGAACGCGGGGCTGCTGACGCCCGACGGCGACACGCTCCGCCTCGTCATCGACCCGGCCTCCGTCGAGGTTCCGCGCGGATTCAAGCCGAATCCCGATGCCTCGGCCGGCCCGGCAGGACCGGCATCATCATCTTCCGGGTCGTCCACGGCTTCCGCCCCGGCGGATCCATTCTTGGGTTGGGTGGCCAAGGTCGCCGCGCAGCGCGGCCTGACGCGCGACCAGGTCCTCGGCCAAGTCGCCGCGGCGCAGGAAGAGCTGGGGGGCCTGCTCACGGCGGAGGCGGCCGTGCTGTTGCTGGCGCGGCGCAACGGCCTCGACGTCAGGGATGCCGCACGCGCTGCGGAAGGCGCCCGTCAAGCCAAACCGAGCCGGTAGGCAAGGACGGGAATCAGCAAACACCCGGTCAGGTGGATTCGACCGGTGCCGCTGGCCAACGGGACCAAACCAACGATTGCGGCGACGAGGAACAGGGCGAGTCCCATTCCACCCGACAGCACGCCCACGACGACGATGAGGACCGCCAGCGCGACGGCGGCCAGCAAGCCTGGGCGGGCGGCCACCAGCCATTTGGAGGTCCGGCGCACCAGCGCGCCGGTGGCCACATGGGCAAGGATGCCGCTGACGAGGGCGGCGGCGAGGAGCCAACGCAACGGCAGCGGCGGAGCGCCAATCGTCCACGCCTGCACCGGCCACGCCTGCTGCACAGCGGCGGCAAGCCCGCTGCGCGCCCGCAGCGACAGCCACAGCACGGCGAACGCAAGGACGACCTGAGCCAGGGCGATGGCGGCCAGGGTCGCCAGCACCGGCCGCGGGTCACGCTCCTCGCGCGCACCGGCTCGCGCGGCGGCCGCAGCGACGGCCGACGTCATGCCAGGCAGGACGCTCGTCATCGCTGCGGCCAAGACCCCGGAGACGACCCCCCAACGGCTTCGTCGCCGCACGCCAAGCGGAGGCCGGTTCGCTGGTTCCTGGTCGGGGACAAATGGGCGGCTGCGCAGCGTGTCCAGCAGCGCAGGTGCGCCGAACAGGCCCGACAGCAGCGGAAGCAACGGTGAAGCGGGGACGTCGAAGAGACCCGCCACAGTCAGCTTGCCCGCCGCCAAGCCCAACGCCCCCGCAAGCGCCAGGATGGCGGCGGCCCAGGCGACGGCCTGCGTGCCCTTCGGGAGTTCGCGGGCGAGCAGGAACAGGAGGATGCCCCCCAGCACCCATGGCATGGATTCGTCGAGCGCCGCGAGCAGCTGGCCCGGTTCTCCAAGGACCCACTTGTACGGCAGCAACAGGACAATGGCGAGGACGAGACCGCCCAGGGCGCCGTTGAGAGAGGCCTGCACGGCATCCGCGCCGTGGCCGTCGAGAAGCATGCGATGGGCGGGCAGCGCCGAAAGCAGCGTATCCTCGCCCGGTGCGCCCAGATAGGTGGAGGGAATCTGCGAGGCGAAGCCGTGCGCGACGGTCATCGAGCAAAGACCCACGGCCAAGGTCGGGCCGAGGCCTGGCGCGAACGAGAGGGCGATGGCGCACACTGTATTGACGTGCAGGCCTGGCACGAGGCCTGCGACAAGCCCGACCAGGCAGCCGGCCGTCGTCGCCAGGGTGGCCGTCAGGGCGTCCATGGCCAAATCTCGCGGGCGTCGAAGCGATGGCACAAGCAGTCGGCATCCGCGCGGAGGAACCCGCGGGCTTGCACTCGCCCTTGCGTTGGCCATGGGCCCTCACCCAAGGCCACCGAGCGCGGTCCGTCGTGCAGGCGTCCGCCCCGCAGTTCGCCGGTGAGCAAGAGCGGTCGGCCGTCCCAGGTCTCAGGGTGCGCGGAGACCTCCGTCCAAGCGGGCGTCGCCGCCGCAGTCGGCGCGACCACCTGCAGGTGTCTGGGTTCCTCGACCTCCAAGCGGAGCTGGCCCTGCCACCGTCCAAGGCGGCCCGTGGCTTGCGCGCGGTCGCCGGAGTGCAACGGCAAGTCCGGTTCGTCGACGGCGACCGACCGGACGGCCACGGCGTGCTGCCCGTCGACGAGGCTGAAGCGGAGGGCATCCGGTTCCGTTCGCAGGTCCTTGATCCAGCCTTCCAGCGTCACCGTCTGTCCTTCCCACCGCGCCGCGTCGTCGAGCGTGGCCAGCGGCGCAGGCCTTGCGGTGACCGACCACGTGAGCGCCCCGACGAGGAGGATGGCGGCGGCAAGAAGCGGACGGGGCGGTAGCACGCGCACGGATGTGGGGGCGGGGCGTGGGATGACTTGCTCAGGCCTTGGCCTGTCGGTGCGCTTCGAGTCGCACGAGGATGGCCGGAATCGCCTGGGCGACGTCGAGTGCCGTCGCGCCGTAGGAGCGCAGGCTCGCCGCGACCTCACCGGCGCTCTTGAGCAGGTAGCTGGCGGCGCACGCGGCGTCAAAGGGTGCCGCGCCCTTGGCCAGCAGGGCGCCCGTGATGCCGGCCAACACGTCGCCGGTGCCGCCGACCGTGAGGGTTGGGTGGCCGAGGCGGCAGTCGCGCGTCATTGCGCCGTCGCTCACGATGTCGATGGCGGATTTGCGCAGCACGGTCACCCCGTTGGCCTTGGCGTAGGAGACGACATGGCTCTTCGTCGCCGTGCGGCCCGAGAGGTCGAGGAATTCGCGGGCGTGGGGCGTCAGGACCATGCGGCGGCCGTGTCGGGCCAAGAGGGACGCGTCGAGGGCGTCGAGGCCGTCCGCGTCGACGACGGTGGGGAGGGAGCGCTCCGCCGCAGCGACCAGGATGGCCTGCGTCGCGGCCAGCGTGCTCGGGTGCTTGCCGAGCCCTGGACCGATGACAAGGGCCGTGCAGCGGTCAAGCAGGCGCTCGATTGCGGGAATCGCGGCGGGCGCCAAGTGGTCACGCCGACCGACGGCATGCACGATTGCCTCCGATCCCCAGGAACGGATGGGTTGGGCGGCGTCCGGGGGCGTGGCGATGTGGACAAGGTCGGCGCCCGTCCGATAAGCCCCCATCGCGACGTAGTGCGGCGCCCCCGCGAGCGATTGGCTTCCGCCGACGACGAGGACGATGCCGTTGTCTCCTTTGTGGCTGTCATGGCGCACCACGGGGTAGCCGGCCTCGAGGTCGCCGAAGCCGATGTCGACGGCGCGCGGGGGAATTCCGATGGGCGCGACGACGATGCGCCCCGCCAACTTCGGCTCAAGACCCGCCTGGGCCCGATGCAGGGCAAGCGTAATCGTGGGGCGGGCGGCCAGCGGCGTGCCGAAGCCGGAGGGGACATCGCAGGAAACGAGGGTCGCGCCGGCCTTGCGTCTCGCGTTCATCCAGTGCACGAGGGAGTCGTACGGCTTGCGCGGGGGACCCGAAAGCCCTGAACCGAGCAGGCAATCGGCGACGATCTTGACCTTGGACCACGCCCGTTCTGGCCGGCCCGTCCAAACCGTCCACGACCCCTTGCCCAGTCGTTCAAAGTGGGCGCGTGCGGCGGACGAGACGATGCGCGACGGTGGCTCCGCAAGCACGACCACGGCCTTTCGTCCCATGGCCTGCAGTTCGGCGGCGGCCGCAAATCCATCGCCGCCGTTGTTGCCCTTGCCGCACAGGACAAGGACCTCTTGGCCGCGTTTGGCGTGGCGGGCCAGTTCCCTGGCGAGCGCCTTGCCGGCGTTGGCCATGAGGCGCACGACAGGGACCCCCAACTCCTTGGCATTGAGGTCCAGGCGCCGCGCTTCCCGGGCATCGTACGGCGCGGAGCCGGCCATCAGGGGGCAAAGGGTCAAACCGTATATCCGCGTGGCGACGGACAATGCTGCCAGGAATGGGGGGCGGAATGGACCCGCGCCAGATGTCGATGATGATGAAGAAGCTGGGAATCGACGTCCGCGACATCGAGGGTGTCCAGCAGGTCGTCGTCCGCACGGCGAGCAAGGACTACGTCTTCGACAAGGCCACCGTGTCCGTGATGAAGGCCCAAGGCGTCGAGACGTGGCAGGTCTCCGGCAAGCCCCGCACCGTCGAGCGCTCCTCCGACGGTCCGTCCATTTCTGCCTCCTCGTCTTCCCCGGCTCCCGCCCTCGCCCCGGCCCTCGTCGCCGCCGAACCGGAGTACGTGGCCGAGCCCGCGGACATCGCCCTCGTCGCGCAGGAGACCGGTAAGTCCCCCGCCGAGGCGCGCGCCGCCCTGGTGGCCACCAAGGGCGACCTCGCCGAAGCCATCCTGAGGCTGTCGTAACGCAATGACCGACGGTGACCGCGGGGCCCTGCTGCTCGAGTACCGGCCGCCGCGCGCGCACCCCATCGTGTACGCCGGGCTCATCGTCTTCACCTTCGTCGCCTTGACGGGCAGCCTGGAGAACGCCCTCGGAGTGAAGCGGGCTTTCCTCTACGCAGTCTACTGGGCGCCCCCCTTGGCGATGCTCCTGATCCTTGGCGCCCTGTGGCCGTCGACGACGTGCATCCACGAAGCGGGCATCGCGCCGAGCCGACCATTCCTTCTTGCGTGGTTGCGTCCCTTCGTGCGCTGGGATGAGCTGGTCGCCGTCTATCCGTCCTCGTACGACGTCACGGGCGCCTTCGTGTCTCCGTTCGCTTCCTCTGATGGCAAAGTCACGCAGACCGGTCTCGGCCTGGAATGGCCGGATGGTCGCACGGAAACGGTGAAGTTCACGCCGACGCGTTTTGCCCAGACGAGTCGACGCAGCCGCGGCTACCGCGAAGCGTACGCCGTCGTGTTGGACCTGTTCGAGCGGCGCGGACGGCCCCTCGTCCCGACCTCGCCCGTGTACTCCGCTACGGAACGTGACGCGATGCTGGCCAAGGCCCGCGAGCCGTTCCTGCCGTTCTTCGTCATTGTCTTCCTCTTCGCGTCCGCCGCGCCGGTCACCTGGGTCCTTCTCAGGTTCGGAACGCCAGTCAAAGTCGCGTTGCCCCTTGCATTGATTGCTCCCCTGGCCACCAGCCTGCGCAGCTGGACGAAGAGCCGCCAGCGCAACCGCATCCTTGACTTGCTGTCGAAGTCGGCGCAGTTCGAACGACAACGCCCAACGACGAACTCCCCAACCACGGATTCCGCAGAACGCGCGGACCCGATTCGTTCCGCCGGTTCCGCGAACTCCGCGGTTTCGTCCGGCATCGGGGGCGATGCGGCATGAGCAAGGTCTCCATGCCGAGGCCGCGCTACTTGGCCTTCGAGGTCAAGGCGCCCGCGCCCCTTGGTCGCCGCGCCTTCGCCAACGCCCTCAAGGGCCGCGCGCGGCACGAAGGGTGGGCCGACGCCGAGGGCCCGCACCTGACGCGCTACGCCTTCCCGCACGGCATCGTGCGCGTCGAGCACACGCGCTCTGCGGCCTGCCGCAAACTGCTGGCGGCTGTGACCTGGGCGATTGAGGGCAACGCGCGCATCGAGTTCGCCGTCGTCCCCCTGTCGACGTCGGGGACCTTGAAGGCGCTCACCGACCGCGTCGGCGTCCTCAAGGAACGCGCCGCGCCGGCTTAGCCGACGCCAGCTTCGCGGCGGCCGGCTTCTTCCGGCCCGGCACGGAATCGGGTCCGCCTCGCTCGTACTGCCAGACCAAGAGGCTCGAGACCACGACCGTGAGCACGATTGTGATGAGGGCGAGGTCGATGAAGACCGGCTGCCAAGGCGCGAACAGGGCGTGGTACGAGGTTCCGGCGACGAAGCTCGAAGCGACAAACGGCAGGGTGGCCAGGACGGCCGTGTCAAGGCCGCGTCCGAAGACGGGGAAGAGCGCCTTGCGGGCCGGATCGCGCGCGGCGGCGGCCATCGCCAGGACGGGGAAGTAGCGCGCCAGCACGAGCACCGAGACGACGAGGAGGGTCGCCAACGCGAACATCGTGCCGCTTCCCAGCTCGCGCACGAAGGGGAGCGGGCTTAGGACGGGCCAGCGTGCTTCGGCGCCGACGCTGAAACTGATGCCAAGGTAGAGGAAGAAGATCGTGCGCACGAGGAAGGTAATCTCGGCATGGAACGATTGCACCTTCTCATGCTCGGTGTCGATGATGCGCAGGTGGGCGAAGCGACGCAGGATGGTCGTCCGGTTCCCCACGGCGAGGCCGAAGAGGAGGATGCTCATGGCGCCCGATCCGCCGAGGAACTCGCTGGCGCCGTAGACGCCCAGAGTCGTGGCGAAGGTGAGCATGTAGGACGTGGGGTGGCCCTTCAGGCCGCGCAGCGCGAAGATCCAAGCGAGGCCGCCCGCCACGCCGACGAAGACTGAGATGGAGATCATGGCGGCGAACCCGCGTGCAAACATTGCCAGGCCTTGGCCCGCCTCGACGCCCTCCGCGAACGTCAGCATGGAGACGATGAGCGGGATGGAAATGAGGTCGTAGAGGGCCATCTCGAGGAAGTACATGGCGCGCAGGTTGTCCGGCAGGTCAAGCCGCTTGAGGACCCCGGATGAAACCGCCTGGTCGACGTTGACGAGAGCTACCCCAAGGAGGACCGCGACTAAGATGGGGATGCCCAGGACGTAGTGCCCGAGCACGGCGATGCCCAGCACGGTCAGCAACAGGATCGGCAGGGTGTGGAGGAACGCCGGGCCCAGGCTGCGGCGGAAGGCCGCGAAGTCGAGCTCCATGCCGGAGTCGAAGAGAAGCACAACGAGGGCGATTGCCGCGATGAATGGTGCGGCGGCGGTCAGGGCGGCGGGGTCGAGGGCGTTTGCGAGGGCGTCGGAGCCCCAGCCCTGGCGCACCGCCAAGCGGTTGATTGGACCCAGGAGAAGGCCGAGGCCGAGGAGGATGGGAACATCCGGGAACCGCGTTCGCTCGAAAAAGCGCCCGGCCGCGAACCCGGCGTACACCAGCGCCGCGATGGCCAGGAAGATGGCCGCAACGGGCGCCATGCCGGCATACACTCCCCTGAGGGCAGAAAAAGACTAGGCATTCGGTTTCCGGGGCCGCTGCCGCGCCGGTTCGCGCGACGCCGGGGCCTGGCGGGGCCCCTTCGCGGTTGCGACCTGCGTCGTCGGCCTGGCGCGGGCGACAGGCGGCGAGAGTGTCTCGGCTGCCGCCGTGCGCGATGCCTCGGCCGCGCGCCCGGGCCAGCGCTCCGACACGAAGACAAGGGCCCCCGAGCCCAGGACGGAGCCAAGGATGACGAGGAACGCCAAGTTGACGAACACGGGCTCCCAGGGGGAGAACTGCGCGTGGAACGCTGTGCCGGGCTGGTAGTCATGCCAGATGAACGGCAGCGTGGCGAGGACGGCCGTCCCCAAGCCATGCCCGAAGACGGGGATGAGGTCGTGCCATTCGCGGTGGCGGCGGCCGGCTACGGCGGGGATGGCCGCGGCGCGGGCCAAGGGGAGGGCCACGAGTACGAGGGCGGCTCCGAGCCCGAACAGCGCGGCCCGGTTGCGCAGGGGTTCCAAGACCTGCAGAGGTGAGGCGACTGGCCAGCGGTCCTGCAGCCCAATCGTGAAGGAGAGGCCCAGGAATAGGAAGAAAACGGTGCGCACGAAGAAGGAGACCTCCTCATGGAAGGCCTGCACTTTCGCTTCCTCGCCCTCGCGGGCGAAACGCCGGCCGAAGCGGCGCAACAGACTGACGCGGTTGCCAATGATGAGCCCGAACAGCAGGACGCTCACGGCACCGGCGCCTCCGAGCGCCTCCGTGATGGCGTACACGGCCAGCAGGGTCGCCAGCGTCAGCACGTATGAGTGGGGGTGCCCTTCCAGGCGACCCAGCGCCAGGAGCCACACGATGCCCGCGCCGCCGCCCAAGGACAGGCTGATTGCGGTTGTCTGCGCGAATCCACGGATGGCCTCGCTCCACATCACGCCCTCTTCCGGCCCTCCGCCGGCGAACTGGAACAGGGACACCAGGATGGGTACGCTGACCACGTCATAGATTGCCATTTCAACGAGCCCGATGGCGCGCGTGGATTCGTCGGTGCGCATGCGTCGAAGAAGGGCGCTCGAGACGGTCTGCCCGACGTTGCTCAGCGCAACGCCGAGCACCACAGCGACGATGGGTGGCATCCCAAAGACCCACACGCCGATGGCGGCGACGGCCCCGGCGGTAAGGAGGAAAACTGGGAGAGCGATGCGTACCGCTGGACCGAGGCTGGAGCGAATCTGGCGGACCTCCATGCCGAGGCCGGCTTCGAAGAGGATGACGACCAAGGCGAGACCGGCCACGATGGGCGCGACCTCACGCAGCCATGCCGGGTCGAGCGCGTCGGCGAGGGCCGCCGACCCGAGCCCCTGCGAACGCAGCAAGCGGTTGCCCGGGCCCAGCGCCAAGCCGATGACGAGCAAGAGGGCGACGTCTGGGAACCGCGTGCTGCGGGCAAAACGGCCCGCGAAATAGCCCACTGCGATGACCGCGGAGACGGCCAGGAAGACCAAGGTGGCGGAGGCCAACACGAGACAAGGGGCCCCCAGGTCTTAAGCCGAGGCGCTCGGAGGCGCACCAGCTCCTTCGCGGTCCCATCACAACAACCCTTACGTCCCAGGTGTGGCCCTGGGTGCGCGTGGTCAGGGCAGCCTCAGCCGTCGTCATGGTCGCCCTCGCGGCCGCCGTCCTTGCATTCTTGCCGTCGGCCTCGGCGCAAGCACATGAGCACGGCGTCGTAAACACCCAGATCGCCATCGCCCACGACGTCCCCGCCGATGGCCGCACCTTCGTCGGGAACGTCAACCACTTCTCGGTCATCGCGCACGGCGACGACTCTGTGCCCGACTTCCATCAGAACATCCCGTGGCGCGTCACGCTCAACGGGCTCACTTTGGTTGAGACGACGGCCACCAGCGGACACGACTACGACGGCGTCAACACCTTCGACATCGTCTTCCCGGTCGCCGGAGCCTACACGGTCGAAGCGCTCGATGCGGAAGGCAAGGTCGCCGCGATGTTCGTGGGCACCGTGGAGCCCGCCTCGACCCGTACCGCCGCCATCAAGTTCGACGCCCCCAGCGACCCGGTCCTCGCCGGTCAACCGGCGCGCTTCACCTACTCCGTTTCCGACGCCACGCAAGGCGCCAGCGACCTGCCCATCGCGCATAGCGACTGCACCTTCGAGGTCCTGAGCCAAGGCCGCACGCAGTTCCGCGCCAAGAGCCACACCCACGAAGACCGGCAGCAAGTCCAGTACGCATTCGCTGAAGCCGGTTCCTCGACGGTTCGCGTCACGTGCTTCCAAGCCTTCCCCTCCGCGCGGGCCACGCTCTTCGTGCCGGTGGTGTTTGAACAAGATCTCATGGTGCTGCCGGGACCGCCCGCGAACACGGCCTCGTCGATGCCGGAGCCAACCGTTCCATCCTCCGACCTGAACGCCGTCGTCACCGCACCGGCCGGCGAAGGCATGACCTTGGTCGGGACCTTTGACCCGTACACCGTGGTCGGCCCAGACACCCTGCAGCATCTCAACGTCTTGGCCGTCGACGCGACGGGACAGACCATCCAGCACGTCGATTTCACGGCGACCCTCGACGGCCCCGCCGGCCTTGTGTTCCGCTCGGAAACCCTGCATGAGTACGATGGCATCCTCGAGTTCACGACGCGCCAGGCAACGCCGGGGTTCTACACCCTGCGCGTCACCGCCGAAGGCGCCTCCGGCTCCGGCGAACTCACCATGACCTATCTCGTCGCCCCGCGCGCCGTGCCGCTCAACGCGGGCCTGGTCGCCGTCACGCTCGACGTGCCCGGCATCGTTTCCGGCATCCCGGCCGAATGGAGGCTCGCCGCGGGGGCCACGAGCGGCCCCTTCGCGCACGGCGAACTCGAAGTCCGCCTCACCGCGGCGGGGCAGACCGTCCCCTACCTGCAGGCCAAGCTGCACACGCACGCCGACGGCGCGTTCCCCTTCACGGTGGCGTTGCCGACGGCGGACGCCTACACGCTCGACGTCATGCCGTTCCCGCTCATGCCGGAGCTGGTGCTGCCGGCGGCGACGTCGTTCACGGTGCAGCCGGCCGAGGGCGCGGCCCTTCCAGTGGCGGCCCTCCCCGACGCCAGCCAGGATGCGCCCGCCTTCGCCCCGGCCCTCCTGTTGGTTGGCTTGGCTGGCATGGCCCTTGCGGTGCGGCGCCGGGCCTAACCCTTATCTACAAGGCTTGCTCACGCGAAGCCTGAAGCCGGTCCGAAAGGACGCGGGCTGTCGTTGAAAAATGACCTCGGCCGCAAGGCTGGGGAATGGAGACAGCACACATGGCAATGTTCGTTCGCTTTGAAACCCCCAAGGAATTGGGGACGCAGATTTACGAGGCCGTCGAGAAGGCCCGTTCCACCGGCCGTGTCGCCAAGGGCGCCAACGAGGTCACCAAGCAGGTCGAGCGCGGCGTCGCGAAGTTCGTCGTGATGGCCGAAGACGTGACCCCCGAGGAGATCCTCGCCCACGTCCCCCTCCTCTGCGAAGAGAAGGGCATCCCGTACGGCTATGTCCCGTCGAAGGCTGAGCTGGGCTCCGCCGCCGGGCTCCCCGTCGGCACCGCCGCCATCGCCATCATGGATGCCGGCACCGCCGCCGAGTCCATCGAGGACGTCGCCAAGAAGACGACCGCCCTCAAGGCCGCCTAGGAGGCAACCCCGAATGGCTGAGAAAGAACAGACCAAGAAGGGCAAGCCCGGCTGGGGCGCCGGCAAGGACGACAAGGCCAAGGCCGACAAGCCTGAGGCCGCCGCCGGCGCCACGCCGGCCGCCGTCGCCAAGCCCGCCGCCCCCGAGCAGGGCGACTCCGATGCCTTCCCCGCGGAAGTCGTCGAAGTCCTGCAGCGCGGCGGCATGACCGGCGAAGTGACGATGGTCAAGGTCCGCGTCATGGCGGGCCGCGACAAGGGCCGCATCATCGCCCGCAACGCGATGGGCCCCGTCCAGATGGGCGACATCCTGATGCTCCGTGAGACGGAACGCGAGGCGCGCGTGCTCGGGGGGAACCGCAAGAAATGACGAACTGTTCGTTCTGCGGGACCGCCATCGAGACGGGCACCGGCAAGATGTACATCAAGCGCGACGGCACCGTCTTCTACTTCGACTCTGCCAAGTGCCAGCGCAACCAGGTCGGCCTGGGGCGCGTCAACCGGCACGTCAAGTGGACGCAGGCCGCGGCCAACGCCAAGGCCCTGGCCAGCCACGCCGCCAAGGGCGAGCCCAAGGCGAAGGCCGCCAAGGCGGTCAAGGCCGCCGCGCCCAAGGCGAAGTAAACCCCTTCGCCGATTCCTTTTCCCTTCTCCTCCCCTTCGTTTTTCGCTCGCCGTTCAAGCCAGGCGGCAGCGTCATCGCGCCACGGGCCAATTCACGGTCGCCGGCGAGTTGCATTTCCATTGCAACGGTTCGATAAATGGGATACGAACAACACGCCTTGTAGTGGGGACGAGGGTCTCGCAGGCCGATGCGCATTGGTGCCATCCTTACCCTTCTCCTGTTGACCCTGGCGGGTTTGGCCGTCTCCCCTCTGGCAACCGCCGCTCCTGCTGCGCCCGCTTGCAATGGCATCGCCCATCTCCGCAAGGAAGTGGGTCCCCTCACGGTCGACGTGACCCCCGGGATGTGCTACGAAGTGAGCGTCAACGAGGACTGCGGAGGCGCCCCCTCCGCAACGCAGCATGCCGGCCCGGTCACCGTGCGAATCTGGGAATGTTCGGCTGCGGCCCAATCGATGGCCCCGCCGTGCACCTGCCCACCGCCGCCGCGCTGCACCCCAATGGACACGACGGGCGCCATCACGCTCGTCGTCATGATCCAGCTCCAGAGCGACTGCGACGTCTACCTCGTCCTGCTCGCCGGTGCTCCCTGCACGGAGGGGCCGATTGCGTCCCAGGGCCGTGTGCACGTCTATGGGCCGCGCAAGTGCACGCTGCCGCCGCTGCCGCAGCCTTGCCAGCCGCCGTACTTCGCCTGCGTGCCCTACCCGATTGGGACCTCCAGCGCCGTCCTCATCCCGCCGGTCTGCATCGAGAGGACGGTCGAGCAGGCCCCGGTCCGCGCCGGATTCTCCACGTGCTACGACGAGTTCGTCGAGGTCGACCTGTGCCCGGCCGCCAACCCGGCGGTCGACGTGCATGAGGATCTCGGACCAGCCTACGTCGACGTCGAGCAATGCCTCAGTTCGCAATGCTCCAAGCTCGACCCGGCGACTCCGTTTGTCGACGTGTCGCCCTCCTGTCAGATTCTCGTCTCCGTCGACGTGATTGACTGCCTGTGGGGCGAGACCTGGGTCACCTACACCGTAGGCCCGGTCACCGTTCGCTACACGACCTGCAGCGGCCCCTACGAAACGATGTCGGCCGCGCCGCCGTGCACCTGCCCACCACCCCAGCCGTTGTGCTACCAGGTCAATCGGGCCATCGCCTGGAACCAGTACTACAGCGTCGACGACTACTGCAACGTCACCATCAACCTCGAAGCCTACTGCGGATTGCAGGGCACCGAGGACCACACCCAGAAGGCCGGCAAGGTCACGGTGAACTACCAAACCTGCCAGCCGCCTCCCCTGCAAGGCGCCGACCCCACGGCTTGGAGCTGACCGCATGAAACTCCCCACCCTTCTGACCCTTGGTCTCCTGTTGGCGGCAGCATTCGTCGCCCTTCCATCCGCACAGGCCGCACCGCCCGGTCCCCAATGCGTCCTTCCGTGCGATGGGCCGATTCCCGACCCCGAAGAGGTGCCGACCTGCAAACCGGTCGACCGCTACGACAACGGCGGGACCCTCCACACACGGGTCGACGCCGACTGCCACATCCGCATCGACAACAAGCCGTACGACTGCGTCTGGAACTGCGGCTGGCACACCGTCGTCGACACGCCCTACCTGACGATTCGCACGTACGGACAGAACAGTGGGGAACCGGCGTCCGCCTCAGCAGCCCCGCCGCCCGGCATCCAGCCGCCCCCGCAGTGCGTGACCTCGCCCTGCTGCTTCGCGCCATGCCCACCCCCGTGCTACGACACGGGATGCCCGCCTCCGGTGGCCTGTCGCGACGCCGAGGCTCGCACCAGCGACCTCCTGGCCTACATGGGCCCGCAAGCCGGCGCCGTGCTGCACCGCGACTGCACCCTTGACCTCTACGAGGATGACGTCATCTGCCCCTCCGGATGGGAGAAGACCGAGGACAACCGGCGCAGCGTGGGTGGCCGCGTCGACGTGTCGTACGACAGTTGCGAGGAACGCCTCGACTGCACGTGCGACCCCCTGCCCATCGAGTTCACTTCGGCCAACGCCGCCGCCATTGAGCCGCCCATCACCATCAAGGTCGTGGATTGCGTCCAGGCCCCCTGTCCGCCCATCGTGCGCTGTTCGCCCCGCGAGGTCGATGGCGCCTACCTCTTCGGCGCGTACGTCGAGAGCGACTGCGACGCCACAATCGGCCTCATTGATGCCTACCGGCTCTGCCCACCCGGGCTCGACCACCAGCAGGTGCGCCGCACCCAGGAAACACCGGCCAACGACGCCACCGTCGTCGTCAACTACTGCGCACCCGGTTTGGATTGCGCCTGCGATCCAATCCTGCAAGAGCAATCCGCTTCGGCCATTGAGCCGCCCGTGGGCATCGAATTCGTGCAGTGCACAACGGCGCCTTGTCCGCCACAAGTCTGGTGCAACGTCCACGGCCACGCCGCCGTGTTCCAGTACGACATGACCCGTTCCTGCGGCCACGTGACCCTCACCCAGGACCCGCTTCCCTGCGAGGGAACCCGGCACGAGACCACCACGCAGGGTCCGCTGACGGTCCGCCGGTCGTACTGCGGCCCGGGGATCGACCCGTCGGCGGCCTCCATGCAGCCGCCGATCGTCTGCGTGATGGCCCCGTGCGGCCCGCAGTGCATCGTCCCATGCGTCCCGCAAGTCGTGCCGACGGATTGCGAGCTGCGCGAAGCGACGCCGCAGACGGTTGGGCCGCTTGCCATTCCGGCCAACCCTCGAACGTTGGTCTGGGGCAGCAGCACGTCGGACTGCACCATCGACGTCGAACCCGTCTACGACTGCGTCGGTGGCTGGGGTTTCGACCGTCACGTGACAGCCGCGTTCATCGACGTGACGGCGCGGGTGTGCACCGGCGGTCCGTTCCCGCCGGCCCTGGTGCAAGTCATCCTGGACGCCTTGGCGCTCGAATAGGACGCTCGACCCGGCCTCTCCCTTCTTCCCGACCTCGTTTGGGCGAACCGGTGGCCTTCGACGCTGCACCCAAGGAGCTTGAATACTAAGAGCGGGGCGTCTCTCCCCATGCGCCCCATGCTGGCCATGCTCTTGCTGGCCCTGCTTGCCGCCTCCCTCTCGGGATGCGCCTCCAACGACCCCGCCGCCCTGCCTGCCGACGAACCGTCCGAGGGATTCCAAAACGACCTCTTTGCCGGTGAGGCGGACGCAGGGACCCCGGCGGGAGACGCGGGCTCGCATGGCACCCCGCAGCGCGAGGACGGCCCTGTTGAAACCGGCTCCGAGGCGCCCCTCCAGTTCCCCGGGTCCTACGCCCGCCGCACCATCACCATCAGCAACGACTTCGGCGGCGCCTCCCTCGGCACCCTCTTCGCCGGCGTCGAATCGGGCACCATCACGGTCGTGCCCGGTGAAGGCGAGGACTCCACAATCGTCGCCGTCCTTGAGGCCCGCGGGGCGACCGAGCAGGAAGCCCGCGACGCCCTCGACCGCGTCGAGCTTACGCACGACGACCTCCTGGAGGCCGATGGCCTGCACCTGACCACCCTGGTCCGCGAACGCCCGGCGCAACAGGTGCTCCCCGGCGTCACCATCAACGTCGGCACCTGGGCCCAGGTCGACCTCACCATTACCCTCCCCGCCGGACCCGCCTACGACCTCACCGCTGACGCGTCGTCCGGCGACATCGACGTCAGCGGCCTGCGCGGCCCCATGATGCAGTTCACGACCTCGTCCGGCAGCCTGTCGGCACGCGACCTCAATGTCGGTATGCTCACCGTCGAGACGTCGTCGGGAGACATCGACTTGGCCACGGTGCAGGCCGACATCCTCGAAGCCAGTCTCTCCTCCGGCGATCTCACGGGCGAGGAACTGCGGGTTGGCAAGGCCGTGGCCGACCTGTCGTCCGGCTCCATCACGCTCGAGGGCGTCTTCGATACCCTGGAGGCGGATGCCGGCTCGGGCACGATCGACGTCGAGGCGCACGCCCTTGCCAGCGGCGCCTACACCCTGTCCGCGTCCTCGGGTGACATCAACCTTCAGCTGCTGACCGGTCCGATGCGCGCCTACCATGTCACCGCCGACACCAGTTCCGGAACGGTCCAGGTCGACCTCGAAGACTCGGACACCATCGACGAGGAGGACGACTTCGCGGAGGTCGTCTCCGACGGATTCGACGACGCGGCCATCAAGACCGTGGTCGAGATTGAGACCGGCTCCGGCAACATCGAGGTCTCCGACCGCTCCCTGGGCTCCCCCGACCGCGACGAGGACGCCGCCGCTGGCGGGCACAACCACGGCGGCTAGGGCCCGCCTCCGAACCGCGCCCCAACAAGGAACGCACGGAAGCCACGGAACCGCCCTGAACCTAAACCAGGTTCCGTGCGGTCCGTGGTCTCCTTGTCCCCGTGGGCAAGCGGCAACGCCAAGTCGGAACGGCGCTATCCCCGGTCGTGCATGCGATGGTGTGGTTCGACGGCTGCTGCCTTGGCAACCCAGGCCCCATGGGCGCCGGTGCCGTGGTGCAGGGCGAGGGCGACCGCAAGGTCCTGAGCAAGGCGTTCGGCCACGGCACCAACAACCAGGCGGAGTACCACGGACTCATCCTGGGCCTCCGGCATGCGTTGGCCATGGGCGCCGAACGAGTCACCGTCCACGGCGACTCGCAGTTGGTGCTGCGGCAATTGGAGGGCCGTTATGCAGTGAAGGCACCGGGCCTTCGCGCGTTGCACGACGAGGCAAAAGGCCTCCTCGCCCGGTTCGCCCAAGTCAAGCTTGCATGGGTGCCACGCGAGCAGAACGGTGAGGCGGATGAGGCCTCCCGGGCGGCGTTGCGGGGCTGACCCGCCGGACGGTCATTGACGGAGCTCAGGCGAAAGCCCTTAGAGCAACGGAGAGGCTCGCACGCCCGTGCTGGACTGGCTGCAGACAATGTGGGCGATGGTGGACGAGCGCCTGCGCGAGACCTCGGAAAAACTGCAGCGCATCGTGCGCATCATCCGCGTCCTCGTCGTCTTCCTGACCTTGGGCATTGTCCTGGTTCTCGCCAGCGCCGTCGTCGGCCTGCTGTGGCCGCAGTGGTTCCCCATCGCCTACGCCGTCGCCACAATCTTCCTTGTCATTCCCCTCATCGTGTTCCTCGTCCTGGCCTACCTGCCCCTGCGCGCCAAGTCAGTCGTCCGCCTCATCGACAAGGGCTACCCAGGGAACGCCCGTGAGCTGGCCATCCGGGTCGCCGCCCGCAAGCTGCGCGACCAATCCATCGAGACCGAGGAGCTCCTGGTCGAGACCGCCGTGAACGAGGGCCGCAAGGTCCTCGAACGAGCCAAGGCGCGCGCCGCCGCCAAGGACGAGGCCAGCCGCGCATCGAGCCCGGCCGGCGCCGGCGACCCTGGCGGCCTTCCGTAGAGGAGACGCGACGATGGCGGTGAAACGGACCTCCGCGTTGGGTCGCGCCCTCGGCAAGCTGTCGTTGCTGTGCGCGGCGCGGCCGGGGGCCACCATCGCTGGCATCGTCCTCATCACGGCCGTGATGGGCCTCGGCATGACACGCCTCTCGACCGAGGCGGACCTGCTCGACATCCTGCCCCGGGGCAACCCGCACACCGAGGCGGCGCAGAACGCCAGCGCCGAGTTCCGCGGCTTCTACGACTTCGCCACGGTGTTCTACCAGATCGACGCCGACAAGTGCGGCGCCGTCAGCGAAGAGCGCCTGCCGTTCCGCCTGTCACAGGCTAACTGCGGCAACATCACCGACGAGGCGTACGTGCGCGGCATGGAGGAGGTCTTCCAATTCATGCGCGCCCATGCCCCGGCCGCCGAGTACGCCATCGACCTCGCAGGCATCGTCAAGACCGTCAACTACACCAATTCCGCGTTCTTCGGGGATGACCCGCAATCAGCCATTGCGCAGGCCATCCTGAC
>JBAZXE010000004.1:0-63357 GCA_041659985.1 Thermoplasmatota archaeon
CAGCCCAGGAATGCGACGATCCAGTTGTTGGTGGATTGGTCGGCGCTTTCGTAAGGGCGCGTGCCGAACTTGTGGCCAAGGGAGTTGACGGTCCACGTGATGTGGTGGCCGATGAACACACGGAGCTGGCCGCCCCACACGAACCCATTGAGAGCACCAAGAGCGGTCCCCGAGATGGCGTAGCCAATCGCTGCCGGGGCAACGAGCCCAAGGCCTGCCCAGACCCACCAGGTGCGCGTGACGAACCGCACGATGGGGTCGGTCATGAGTTTGTCGTGGGCCAGGCCGTTGCGCACGAATCGGTCGCGCAGGAGCCAGAGGAAGTGGGCGTGCCAGAAGCCGTCTTGGGGGCTGTGAGGATCGCCGTTGCGGTCGGACCTGGAGTGGTGACGCGTGTGGGTGGCAGCCCAATCAGCAGCGGGCCCCTGCAATGCCATGGAGCCCGCGATCAGAAGGATGAGCCTCGTGGGGGCGCGCATCGTGACGGCCTTGTGGGTGAGCATGCGGTGGAAGCCGACGCTGATGCCGAGGCCCGTGAAGGTCCACATTCCCAGGAGAAGTGCAATGTCGGCCCGGCTTGGTCCGAGGCCGAGCCCGGGGGACGCGATGGCGTACACCGCGGCGAGGGCAGGCAGGATCAGCGCGGCGACAACGATGGCCTTGTGGCCGGTCGAATCCTTGTGGAAGGGGAACGGGTCGTGCGTCGCCGCAGCGCCTGGCATCGAATCGGAATCGGCACACGCGAGGGCCTCAAAGTTTGTCGTCAGGGGGTGCAGGCAACCTGGGCCGGATTCGGGCGCAATTCCAGTGACGAGCCTTGGACCATAACGAGAGCAGTGCTCAGCTCGCCGCCAGGTTTCTGACGGGACACCAGACCTATCGGGGTTAGCGTCCCTGCTCGTCCTTGTCCGGCGCCGCAAACGGCCACGGCTACAAACCGGAGAAAACCCAATTGCGGCCGCGTCAATGCTCGTGGCCTCCGCGTTCTTGCAGGATGCGCATGGCTTCCGTGGCGCAGTCGGCCGAGGTTGCCATTGCGAACGCGTCAATGCCTTCGAAGCCATCGTACGGCATGCATGCCATGATTCCTCCGGGGTGGACGTTGTCGTTGGCTGCGTACTGCGTCATGCCGTCGTGGATGATCCAGATGCCCGGGTTCTCCATTTTGATGACGAAGTCGTAACGTTCACCAGGAGCAATAGCCAACGTGTCGGCCCGGTACGGCGAGTCGAGAAGGTAGCCGTCCTTCGCAATGACATTCATCGTGTGGCCATGGGGGTGCCAGGTGTGTAGAAGGTTGCCGGCATTGATGAGGCGGAACCGCACGGTTTCCCCTTCCCGGGCAGGGAAGACTGGCGTCTCGGGGAACGCCTTGCCGTTGACGAGGAACGTGTTGTACAGCGGATTGTAGAGCGGATGCGTCTCCGGCCACCATTGCCGCGGCGTCTGCTGGACGGGCGTGGCTCCATGCTGGTGCGCGCGCATGCAGCCGGCTGCGACGAGGGCGTTGCTGCGTTCTGGCTCCGGAATATTGGCGAATGCGGTCACCATGGCGGGGCAATACGTGTCCTTGGCTGCTTGTGGCACGGTGGAATTCGCCGTCTGTCCCGCTTGGGAGACCGCACGGTTCTGGGCGAAGTTGTCCATGAGGAACCGGTAGTAGCATTCGGACTGCGCCTGGTAGTCGGCGCTGGATTCCTGGCCATTGCCGGCCACCGGTACGGGGTCGAGGTTGCCGTGGACGTGGCAGGAGTCGAATTCGTCCAGGAAGATGACGTAGTCGCGGTCGGCCTTGACGGGTGGATTCCGCTCCTCGACGATGAGCGCGCCGTACATGCCGAAGTCCGTGTGGTGCGCGGCGTCAACGTGGCAGTGGTACCAGTACGTTCCTGCCTTCAGGTTGGCGTACGTGTACGTGTGCTCTTGGCCGGATGCGATTGGGTACTGCGTCAGGTAGTCTACGCCGTCCTCCTCCCAGGGAATCAGGCCGCCGTGCAAATGGATGGTGTGCGAGAGGGCGTTCGGGTTGGTGACGTGGATGATGACGGTGTCGCCTTCCTTCACGCGGATTTCCGGTCCCGGGATGGCCTGCGGGTCATCGGGGTTCGCCTTGAACGTGATGGCCACGGCGCGTTGCTCGGAGAGGTCGTTCCGCGGGTAGAGGGCCACGGTTCCGCTGGAGCCGGCTTCGACGAAGAGGTCGAACTCATGCGTCTGGGGTTTCCATGTGGCCGCGTCATCGCCTGAGAAGCAACCGCCCAGCGAGATGACGACGGCCATGACACCCAAAGCCATTGCGAAAGGACTGTTCATGGAGTTCCGCCTCGCATCGAGATCCAATCTTGGTCGAACGCCCACGCGAGGTGTTCCTCGTCGTCCGCGGATGGCAAAGATTCGGCCAGGTAGGCTTCCATAGCGTCGGCGGGGAGCGTCTGTCCATGGGCCGTGACGCAGGAGTTGACGTGGTTTCCGACGCGGCGGTGGAATCGAAGGTCAGGCGCATACAATGGGACTTGGCCTTTGGCGCGGTGCCGATTCAGTTCCTCGAGGATGCTTTGGACCTCGGCTGCGTAGAGGCTGCGGTTGTGCTCGTTGAGGGCTTGCCGGTTGGCCTCAGCTGGGTTCGTTACCTCGTCGAAGCGGCCCTTCAGGCCCCATTCGTAGGCCCAAGCCGCGGTGCTGCTGCTTTCCTTGCCGAAGCAATCGTAGGCAGCGCTCACCCACCAGTTGACGTACTTCTGCAGGATGGGCGTCGGAATCACGCCGGCTTGCACAATCCGTTTCAGGCCGGTGACGCCGGTGCCGAGGTGAAAGGCCTCCTCCTTGAGCATCGGCCCCATGCTGGCCGCGATTGGCCAGAACGCGCATTGGTGTAGCATGGCCAATTGATACTTGCCGTCGCGGTCCATGAAGGCCGTGAAGCAGAACAGGTCCACCCAGTGGCGCACCTGGTCGTTGAAGGCCTTCAGCAAGCGCGTCCCTTTGGTGGCCCGCCTCTCGAGCAAACCGGCGGCCTCCTGCCGGCCGGCGTCGCCAAAGTTCGTGGTCAGGATGTGTGCCATCTGGAGCCCGTGCCGCATCTCCTCCGCGTTGATGCGAACCAGGGACTTGGCATCGTAGTCGCTGGGCGCCACGTCCAGGAGATGGCGTTGCTGCTCGACGCTGGCGAATTCGGTGTCGCCCTGGACGCGGAGCAAGTCCAGCAACGCGTCCCGGATTGGTTGCTGGGGCACGTCGCGGACGCTGCGCCATTTCAGCTGTCCTTTGAAGGCGCCGAAGCCGATGGTCGGCGCGGCCGACTCGTCGTACTTGGGAACCATCAGAAAATCGCCGAGGCGGTCTACTGGGTAGCGAATGTCGGCTTGCCAATCGGCCAGCAGTCCTTCCCAGTTGGCGAAGGCTTCGTAGCCAGCCATGCGGTTCATGCCCGTTCTCAGGATGTACGCCCCATAGCCGCCCACCCCGACCTATCGGGGCCCCTCAGGGAGGAGTGATTCTCATGCGTGGGAATCGAGGCAAAGTGTTTCCTCCCCAGCCGATAGGTAGTCGTCATGGCTTGGCGCACCGCCACCGTCATCCTGGAAAAGGCGAGCTGCCCCGCGGTGGCTGCCCTTGGGCCGGGGTCACGGCTACAATGCGCACGCCAAGGTGCCGGCAGCCCACCCGTTGGCTGGCTCGAGGGCAAGGCCCCGGCTGGCTGGAAGACCATCGCGCAAGGCCAAGGAGGCCGCCTCGCCACCAACCCGTCCCTTGCGTGCTCGCAATGCCCGCTGGCCAAGGCCCTGTCCGGGCTGGTTGTCTCCGACACGCTAGTGCGCGACGCTGGCGTTTTCGTTCGTTTTCTGTACGAGGATCCGGAATCCCTGCAGAACGCATTGCAGGATCTCGCCTCCGCCGGCCAGGGGCCGCGGCTGCAAGGATGCAGCAACGGCGGCCTGCGTGGCCATCCTGCATCGGCACCCCAAGCCTTGACGGCGCGGCAGGAGGAATGTCTGCGCCTTGCCCAGCAGCTTGGCTACTTCGACGCCGACCGCCGAGCCTCCGTGCGTGATCTGGCCGACGCCATGGGTTGCCATGCGGCGACCGCGCACGAGCACCTACGCAAGGCCGTCCAGAAGGCGGTCGCCGCCTGCGCCCCCGTCCCAACGCGAGCCACGCAAGCTGCCGACGGACTCGCCGCTTGAGCGAGGCCCTGGGTGCCTTCGACTCCGCCTTGGCATGGGCAGAGCACGGGGGGTCGCAGGTTCACTCGATAACGAGGGTGGCCTTCATGCCTTCTTCGAAGTGCCCTGGGACGAAGCAGCCAATTTCCCAGGTTCCCTTCAACTCGTCCGGGAACGTGGCGCGAATCCAGACCTGGCCGCCTGGTCCGATTTCGATTTCAGCCAAACCTCGTTCGGTGGCGACCTCCGTCTTCGCCGGTTGGTACACGAAGACGTCAGCAGCCACGTCTTCGAACAGGAGCTCCTCGAAGCCATGCGGCATGCCATCTTCGTTGGCGACGGTTCGACCGAACATGATCTCGTGCAAGACTGCGCCATCGTTTTGGACATGGATGCCGATGGTCTTTCCAGCATTGATGTGGAATGCGCCACCGTGGACCCCGGACGCGTCTGCAAGGAAGTCGTCGCCCATGGTGATGAAGACGGTTTGTTCGACGCGGCTTGGCTGGGGGGCCAAGGTTGAATCGGCAGCATCTGGCGATTGCGTGCATCCGCTAAAGAAGGCCGTGAAAACGAGCGAGGCGACAACAAGGAGTTGCTTGGCCATGAGCCGACAAACGGCTGGGGTCTCCTAGTTCTATCGCCTCGCCGCGACCGGTGCACGACTGGACTGGCTGCAACCGCCCCTTAACCCACCTCTGTCCGCGTGGTGAGTGAAGGTCACTTGGGTTTGTAGGTCCAAACCGAGTAAACCAGGACAGCGAAGCCGGCGAGGGTGAATAGGCCCTCAATGATGTGCGCTTGATCCAGGGAGAGGCCCAGCGCCTGGAAGGCCAACCCCTCCGCAACTGCAGCGATGGTCATCAGGACGACCGCGATGAACAGGACCAAGATGCCACGGTTCGGTTGCCGCCGGTAGGCGCGCCACGTGATGCCAAGGAACACGGCGCCCAAGGCGACGGTGATAATCTTGATGATGCTTAGGAGCAGGATTGGGTCCGTTGGGTCCGCCATTGTCTAGCCTCGCAAGGAATTCCACATGTGTTGGAGTCGTTCGTCCAGGGATGAATTGAGGTCCCACGTCACGCGCAAGCCGTCCGCGTCCATTTCAATTCGGCACGACTTGAGCGTCGAGCGGTACAGGTCGTATGGCTTGCCGTCGTGGGTCATGGCGCTGCGTTCGACGTAGAGCAGGCCGTCTTCCACGAGGCCATTGACGTGGCGGTAGGCCGACGGCAGGGGGATGCCGGTCTTGTCGCTCAGGTCCTTGACGGAGTGCGCTTTCAGGATACAGTGGGACATGATGTGCCGGGCGGACTCCGAGTTGAGGGCCGCCACGACCTTCTCCTCCCGGACTTGGACCACCCGCACCATGATGATTGGCGCTGCTCATCCTCTGAGATGAGAATAACCCATCCATGCGCTAGTCGTCCTGCTTAACTGAACCGTGACCCCGGGCCCCGACCTATCGGGGCCGCACCTCAAGTCATGCAACGCTGAAGCAGCGGCAATGCGGATGCTCCTCGCCGTGCTCGCCGCAGGAATCTTGGTTGGCCTTGCATCCCTGCTGGCCACCCGCGCTGCTACGGCGTGGGCTGGATTCTTGGCCGCGGCCCCCATCACGCCAACGCTGGCTGTCCTGGGCTCAACGGCGCTCCAGCCTCAGGATTTGCTGAATGGTCTCCCGATCGTTGCGGGTGCGACCGGGGCGATGGCCGTGGCCCTTCTTCTACAACGCAAGCGGTGGATGCCGACTCCAGCCCTCGTCATCCTTGTAGGCATTCCACTCCTATTGCCGATGGCCAAAAATGTTCCATCCGGCGTGCTGTTCATCGCGGTCGCCGCGGTCTGCCTCAGCCTCGACGTCGCGCTACCGATTGCGCCCCCGGGGGCCCGGGCCCGGCGATTTCCTTGGTACGCTTCGGGGATTCTGGGCGGCCTAGCCTTCGCGGCGATTCTGGCAGCCGCTTCTGCCGTGCCAGCCATCGCGCCTTTGGTCGCGATGTACCCGGCCCTCCTGGTGATCTCGTTGGCAGCCATTCGCTTCGGCGCAGGGCCCGATGCCGCCTTGCGAGTATGCCGTGCGGCCTTGGGAGCCAACGTCGCGGTGGCCACTTTCGCGGCCACACCCGCGCTATTCCCCCGAGTTTCCTCGGCGATTTCACTTGTGCTGGCCTGGATGGTCTTTGCCCTCGTTGCCGGAGTGTGGCCCCTCCTGGTCCGTTCCCTTCGTATGCAAATCCCGCCCGCTGCGACTCCAAGCCCCGCACCATGCCCGAACCCACCCTGTGTCGATTCTCGCCTCTGAGAATCACGCCCGAAAACCGGCCCCACGTTCTATGGATGACTCCTGCCTCACCGGAAACCATGCCTCAACTCCGCGGCACCGCGACGCTGGCACTCGGACTGACTTTCCTCCTGCTTGCAGGCTGTTCCGCAGCCCCCGCCGAATCAGCGGAGGGGGGAGATTCCGATGACGCTTCCGACAGCCAACAAATCGTCATGCAGAACATGGCCTTCAGTCCGAAATCCATGACCGTCCACGTTGGCGAAGCCGTCACCTGGGTCAACCAGGACTCGATGGGCCACACCGTCAGTGCCGACGACCCCGACCAGTGGGGCACCCCTGGATCTGGCGACAACTCGGCGGACTGGATGATGAAGGGCGACTCGTGGAGCCACACCTTCACCGAGCCGGGCACCTACCACTACTACTGCAAGCCGCACGCCTCCGGCTCCATGGGCAACCGCATGGGAATGGTCGGCACCGTTATCGTGGAGGCCTAGACGATGGCTGAAGGCGCAAGCCAAAGTGGAGTCCCGGGCCGCCGCATGATGGCCGTCGTGGCCGCCATTGCGTTCGCTGTCGGCGCCTTCGCGCCTGGCATCATCAAGGGAGTCGTCGAGGACGATTCCTGGAGCGCGCAGGCCGCAACTGGCCCCCAAGTGCGCGAATTCAACCTTGACATCAAGGCCGCCGACATCGACATGGGCGAAGGCACCGTTTGGCATGCTTGGACCTTCAACGGCACCGTCCCAGGCCCGACTCTGACGGCCAACGTCGGGGACATTATCCGCGTCACCGTCAAGAACAAGATGGACCTCATGCACAGCTTCCACACCCACCTCTCGCCCTATGGGCTGGAGAGCGACGGGTCGCAGCTCAACATCATCACCGGCACCGGTTACATGGCCATGATTCACCCCGGTGACTCGTACACCTATGAGTTCCAGGCCACCATCCCCGGCCTGTTCTACTACCACTGCCACAGCGCAGACGGCGACCACACCATCAGCGAACACATGGCGCAGGGCCTCTACGGTGCCATCATCATCAAGGGACCCGAAGAAGTCCCTGTTCGCGACGTGCCCCTGTTCATGGCAGAGCGCGGCTTCGATGCCAGCGATGGCGCCCCGTACTACATCATGAACGGCCACGGATTGCCCGGCGGCGAACACAAGCTCGAAGAGATCTTCGCTGAAGGCGGCGTCGACGCCGTCGTCGCCCAGTTCGGTAAGACGCTGCCCGTCATCACAGGCAAAGTCGGCGAACCCGTCCGGCTCAGCGTCGTCAACATCGGCGATATGATCCACTCCTTCCACATGCACGCCATGACCGCGTACTACGTGGACCACGACAAGGGCGACCCGGTCCCGGCCCAAGTCCTCGGCTTAATCCCCGGTGAAGCGGACCGCATCCTCATCACGCCCACCGAGCCCGGCGTCTGGCTCTTCCACTGCCACGTCGTCAGCCACGCCGACGCAGGAATGATTGGCGTCTTCGTCGTGGAGGCCTAAGTGGCGGAGAACGTCGGCATCCGCGACGGGCAGGCCCGCACAACCCTCGGGGTCGTCGCCTTGTTCGTGACTGGATTCCTGGTCGCCTACGCCCAAGCCTCCCCGTGGTCTTTGGTCCTCATGGGCCTGGCCCTCGTGCTCCTGGCATCTGGGACCTTGCGGTCATGTCCGCTGTACGGCCTCTTCGGCTACAGCACGTGCAAGTAGGACCCGTCCCCCTTCCCCACTTCTCCTCTCTTTCCTGCTTGGTGTTCCATGGTTGCCCGCCCCTTCGTCCTGCTTGCCGCCCTGACCGCCCTTCTGGCTGCTTCGCTGTCAGGCTGTTTCGGCGCCGAGTCGGAGGCCTTCGTGCCCGGAACGAATTACAAAGAAACCGGCCACATCGTCCACCTCAAGGCAACCGTCGTCGACCTTGCCGGCCAGGAAATCTATCCAGGCTTCAAGGCGAACCTCTGGGCGTACTGCTTCGCCCCCGTCGACCCCACCGACACGTACTCCGCCAACGCCATCGAAGCCCGCGAACCCCTCGCTGGCGACATTGTCCCGGCGGGTTGGGAGCGTGGCCAATGTGGCGTCCCGGGGCCGACCCTGCGCGTCAAGCAGGGGGACCACGTGAAGGTCGAGTTCAGCAACTCCCACTTCCACCCGCACACCATCCACTGGCACGGCCAATTCGTGCCCTGGGAATCGGACGGCGTACCCGGCGGCACACAGGACACCGTCGCTTCAGGCGGCTCGTTCACCTACGACTTCATCGCCAAACGCGCCGGAACCCTGTGGTACCACTGCCACGTCGACACCCAACTGCACGTCATGCAAGGCCTGTACGGCGTCATCATCGTCGAACCCCAAGACGACCGCTGGGAACCCGAGGATGTCGACCACGATGAGACCATTGTCATCAGCAGTCTCCGCCGCGAACTGGTGGAAGCGATTCCAGGTGTCGGATTGCACAACCACCCCGCCGGCTGCGCCTCCGGGTTCGTGGGTTGCGAGAACCCCGCCGTCAAGGTCCAACCGGACGTGTTCCTGCTCAACGGCCACAGCCTTCCCTACACCTTGGATGACCCAGCCACGATGCTGCACCTGAAGGAAGGTGAACGCATGCGGCTCCGCTTCGTCAACGCCGGCACCACCGTGGAGGAGATGCACCCCCATGGCCACGACATGCTCGTGACGCACAAGGACGGCAACCCCATCCCGCCCAACCAGCGTCTCTGGGTGGACACTCTCATCATCGGCCCCGGCGAACGCTACGATGTCATCATCGAGGGCAACAATCCAGGTATCTGGGCGTTCCACACCCACGTCACCGACCATGAGACCAACTGCTGGAAGGCTCCCGGCGGCATGCACACCATGCTGGTTTACGACGGCTTCGAGGACCAGATGGGGGCCTTCCGGGGTGAAGCCCTGGCGACTTGCGCGTACCAATCCGGACTCGTCCTGCCCGGCGACTTCGCGGACTCTGCGACGTTCGACTTCGGCGCCGTCACGCCCGCCGAACCCGTGGTGCAGTCGTGGGGCTTCCCCGTGACGTTGGCGTGCGCCGTGCGTAAACTCGACGCCCGCGCCCGCCTCGAGACCATGGCCACCACTGCAGCCTTCAACGACCTCCAGGTCACCATCCGGGACCCGGAAGGTGCCGATGCCGCTACCTTCGCTTTGGGCGAGGCCCGCAACGCGACTTACGCCTTGGAGGGCAGCGGATTGTCCGACCTGCGGCAAGGCAACTACACGCTCGCGGTCACGGCCAACCAGGCATTGGAAGCCACGGTGGAGCTCTCGGTTGCCATCGACTACTACGAGACCTTCGAACAGAGCCGGACCGCCCACCTCGTCAACAAGGTGGGGGGATGTCCGGGATACACATGACTGGGGAGAGACTCGATGGACGACGACCCTGCAGCATCCGCTAATCCCCGAAACCCGGATTCCTTGACTATCCGGGAGCGACGCGCAAGGAACGCGAAGGCGCAGGCACGAAAGCAACTCCCCAAAGAATTGGTGCGCAGGTCGATGATACCAGCAATCGTCATCTTGATTCTGGGCGCCATTGCTCTCGGACTGAACTTCAAGTCCACTGGCACGGAGGACTGCCCCGGCCACTGGCATGCTGCATTCGCCATCTTCGTCAACGATGCACGGTTGAACTACTCAGAGCCCGAGCAGCACCCGGTCGCCTACGGGGCGGCCGGCCACGACCACCACCTCCATGGCGACGACGGCATCTACCATTTCCACCCACCCGTCGAACGCTGCATTCCCGTCCGCGCCATGCTCGAGCGGCTCGACGTAGGCATCGACGGAGATTCCTTGCTTGTCGGATCGACGCACGGCCCACTGGCCGGAACCTACAACGCAACCGCAGACGCAACGCTGCAGATTTGGCATCAGCCCTACGGCGGCGCTTGGGAGATTGCGGCTTGGCCCAAAATCAAGGAACTCCAGCTGGGCGACGGCGATCGCATCCTGTTCACGTACGGTGACCAGAATCCAGCGACCCTTGAGGCCCAGAAGAATTCCATGAAGGACTTGGGGACCTACGACCCCGGAGATGTCTAGCGAGCGTGAGACAATGAAGGACGAAACCCGACGCATGTTCCGCCGCCGCCCCGACCCGGTGCGCGTCATTGTGGCCAAGGCCCGCATCGACGGCGGCGTCGCCATCGAGCCCAACGCGCCGAAGCAGGTCAAAGTCGCTCCCGGCCAAGCCTTGGAGCTCGCCTTCCCCTACAGTTTGCGGGAAGCCAGCCCAGACCGCGAGGCCTACTCGCTTCGGCTCTCATCCCACATCGGCGTCATGGCCGTTCCCCCTGACGAGAAACGGTGGGGCGACCGCTGGGGCTGGCCAGAGGCCCTCGACGGATTCCTACTGCAACGCTACCACCTTGAGCGCGGCCGGCACGAGTTGGCGTACACGACCGAAGCCAGCTACCGCGTCACGCCGTGGAGGGGCAATGGCCCAGGCATTCCTCAAACCAAGCGGCTTGACGGAACCATTGAGGTGATCTGCAAGTGAGCCTCATCCCAATCCTGATTGCCTGCACCATGGGCCTCGCCGCGGGCGTCGGCGTCATCGGAAACGAAGTCACCCACGGAGCATGGTCAGAATCCATGGGCCTGGGCCACCACCACCTAGCCGACTACGGCGGATACCATTGCGCCGCCCACGAATCACAGGCGCACATGCAACACATGCACAACGGAACGTTCACCGATCACCAGCATTGTCCGGGTGGAGTGCACATGCATGGCGATGGCCACCGTCACAACCACGGCGGTATGCACGATGCGTAAGCATCTGCCAATCCTCTGGATGTGCAGCGGATTCTTGGCGCTGATGCTCACCCTCAGCTTCACCGGAAACGGAACCCTTGGAACCGGAGTTCCCGTCTGGTTATCCGTGACGCTGGCGCTAACGGCGGTGGCCGTAGGCATTTGGGCAGCGGCGCGAGCTACCCATGCCTAGTCACGGGCCGCTGAATCGTGTTGGTGGTGAAGGCTTGACCAAAATCGCTCGCAATTTCAACGTCGATTTGGGGCGGACTCCCTAAAACTCCCCGCCACTTCGAATCGGACCTTCCGACAGATGCGGAACCCGTACGGCATGACGCCTATACCTTCCATGAGGTTCGGTAGCTCTTGCCCCCCAATGCGCCCACAAAGCGGCCGCCAATAGTGGGAGATCCTCGGCATGTTGTAGGCATATTGTCAGCAACGGCGCCGGGACCCACTACATGGACCACGGCCTGGAGACCACAAAATATCGGTGTTTGTGGGCGTCCGGCTCAGTTGAGCAGCATGGATAGTCGGACCATTCCATAGACGACGACGCCCAAGATGCCGCCTACAATTCCACCGCCAACGGCGATACTCGCGTCCTTGGCAAGACTGCCAGCTACGGCGGATCCAATCATGCCGGGCACTACCAAAGCGATGACAAAAATCGCGAGGTCCACCAGTGCCATGGGCCAATGACCAACGCGGAGCTCTTGAAGCCGACCGGGTGGAGTGAATGCAACCTCCCTGCAGGTCACGTTGCCTGCGACGGCAAACTAGCGGAACGTTGCTCCTTCGATGCGCAGAACGCCCCGGAACGTCGAGACGCCACTGTCGATGTGGACCCCATGAAGGCCTGCGGCCACGTCGCACTTCGCGTCCAGCAGCCAGGTGCCACTGGTGGAGACTCCGATGAGGGCAACGAACGTTCCCTTGGCGTCGCACTTGCCTGGTCCCTCCAGCACGAGTTCGCGACTGCCGCCGTTGTAGAGGCCTAGCCAGACTTTCAGTGACCCGCCCTTGGATGCCACGGTGAAGTCATACCCGCTGCCGGGCGTCACGATGATTTCGCGTTCGTCCCTTTGCCCCGCGCTAGACCCTTCGGCCATGGTGGTTCGTTGGAGGCCAGGCGAGAAGGGGACGGGGTGCATGGGCTCATGGCGGTACGCCGTGGCCGTGATGGTGTAGGTGGCGCCCTCTACGGTGCGGGCGGGGCTGCTCGGGCCCGTCACCAAGAAGCCCCATAGGCTCCGCTTGGCGTATGGACCGTCGCCGTTGCCTTCCACCGCGATGCGGTAGATGCGTTCCGAGTCGCTGGATTCGGCGGGCTCCACAATGCGCAGGGCACGTGTGTCGCCGGCATGGTACTGGAACTGTAGGCCGTTGGGCAGTTCCTGTGATGTCACGACGCGGATCTCCACGTAAGCAGCATCGGTGGGAACAATGGCGCCGTCCATGGGCACGTGCTCGACGGGGCAGTTGAAGGCCATCATCGGGAATGGCTGGCACCCACCAAAGGGCTCGAGCCAAAGGTCGTAGATTGCCTGATCCTCTTCGATCAAGAGGATTTCGTTGGTTCCGTTCCATTGGTCCGGGTGTCCGGGGTACAATGGAATGGGGCGTCCGCGTTCCGCCTCCACAATCAATCGCATCGTGCCTTTGAATCGCTCGAAGCCGTCCTCGCCGGTGCCAAGCACAACGAACCTCCAACTGGAGACGACTTGGTGGGGAAGGTCGTTGTCGACGTCTTCGGCGGGCAGCTCGACTTTGCCGTCCTGGAAGGCGACAGGGTCCGAGAGGTTGGTCGAGGCGGCCGTGCTGTAGCGGACGGACAGGTCGCCGACGCGGTCACCGGGGGCGGCTGCGTACTCGAGAGCCAAGTGGACCTGGGCGGTGCCTTGCGGGACAACGCTTCCGTCGGGCGGGAGGAATTCTGCCATCCAGACCATGTTGTCGCCATTGATGGTCAGTTCGTGCCGGCCTTGCCAGGTTTCATCGAGGATGCCAATGCGGTCTCGTCCGCCCCAGTAGTCATGGACGTGCGGGCGGGCCAACGCGTTGCTCTCGTTGAGGTACGTGTAGTCGCCAGGAGAGGTCACCAGAATTGGATCGTCCGCAGCGGCCTGTTCGTCGGACGGGCCAGCGCAGCCCGCAAGGAGCAGGATTGCCAAAGCGGCCAGGGTGCGGGTGGGATTCATGCTAGGCCATCCATTGCCCGGTCCTTCTTAGGGCGCTTGGCGGACCCTTCGAGAGTTGCGTTCGCTTCGTGCGCGAGGCGGCGGCCGAATTCCGTGAGGCGGAACCGCCGGGCCTTGCCATCGCGCTCGCTGGCCAGGAGGCCAGCCTTCCAAAGGCGTTGGGCATGGTGGTGGACAGTGGCGTATCCGAGGCCCGTGGCTGCCATCAGGCCCTTGAAGGAAGGAGCGCCGTGGACCTCTACGGCCAGCAGGACCGCCTGAGCTCCACGGGATTTCAGGACGGGCACGGCCTCTTGGAGGCGCTCGTCGAGGCTGCCGCGCGGGAAGTAGCAGTGGTAGGCGCCAATCTGTCTCTCGCCCAGGTAGCCGGCTCCGCTGAGCCGGTTCAGGTGGTGGATGGCAGTGTTGCTTGAGATGCCGAGACGCTGGGCGACTTGGCTCGGATGGATTCCCGGTTCTTCGTGGACCAGGTCATGCACACGGCGCCGCAAGGGGTGGTCGAGCATGCGGCTAGCTTCGATGCGGCTGAAGAGGGGGATGGCGACTTTGAGAGAAGGCCAGGCCACCGCAAGGAACGCCGCGATAAGGCTGACAATCCCAACCGTCACCGCAGCAGGCGAGCTGGGTTCTGGGAATGGTGCGCGCCTGTCGGGGACCTGGGCCGCAGGCTCAAATGGACCATCGGAGAGGAGGTCAGGCCTCGCCTCACCGAGTTCAAGCTGCTCGACGGCAAGAAGCCCGCCGTCGCCAGCCACGCGCAGGACAGCCGACGAGGCCAGGGGGCGTTGCCAGCGCTCGGTGGACGGCCTTGCAGCCCCGAACGTTTCGGCAAAGACCTGGACCTCGGATCGGATGGCGGTGCAGGAGATCGTAGTGCAGGCAATGGAGAAACCCCAGGCCGTCGGCTCCTTGCCGGTTGCTGCCGCGAAGGCCAAGTTAAGGCCGCCCAGCGCCGGCAGCTTGGTAGGCGCCAAGGTCAAGGGTGGAAGCACGGAGGGGGGTGGGTCAATGGGATAGTCAAGCGCGTCTGGCCCCGCCACTCTCAGCGAAGACGGCAAGGCGTCGAGGGCGGCCGGCTCGCGGATGACGACGCGTTCCACGCGATTGGGGCCGGCCGCCACGACCAGGTGCCACGTCTCTTGCATGAGGCCGGCGGCATCTGTGGCCGTGTAGAGGCGGGCATAGGCGACGTAGGCGTCTGGCCGCTCGAGGAGGTCGCCTGCAGCGGAGTCGGCTGGTGCGCTTCGCAATGCGTCCAATGCCTCGACGATACCGAAAGCACCGGGGCCATCACCAGTTGGGCCCGGTACGCCGCGCGGTTCAAGCGTCAAGCGGGGCAGGGCGGCCACGGCGGCCGGGGCGGACCAGTCGGCGACGCTGCGACCAGACTCGACCAGTTCCAGGCGGTGGACGGTTTGGCCGGGGCCGGCAGATCCCAGGAGGTCGGAGGTCGGCCATGTGACTACGGTGGGCCAAGGGGTCCCGGGTTGGATGGCGGAGGCGCAGGCCGGAACTTTGCCTTGCGCCAGGAGGCTGAAACCGCATGGCAAGGCGGCCTGGCCCCACTCAAGCCGGCTCCATGACATGGGCTGCGACGAATCAGCGGCGCCTGGAAGGCCGGGTTCGCCCTGTGACATCGTAGCAGCACCCGCCTTCCCCACTGCGACGACGACGTCGTTTTCGGTTACCCAGTACGTCCACGCGACTTGCCCGCGCCCATCCAGGGTCTCGTGCTCGAAGGAGAACACGATGGGCGTCGCAAACGCTGGCAAGCCGTGACGGTCCGCAACCGTGGCAGGCGCCCCGGCGTCGACGTTGAGAGACTCCATGACGGCCTGGCCTGAAATGCCCGTGGCGAGTTCCATCGTCATGACCCGGTACTCGCCGTGGTCGCCGAATGCCAAGGCCGGCGCGGCCGGCTCCTCAGCGCTTGCCGTGATGGCGTGCATGCCAAGGCCCAGCCCCAGCACCAGCAGAAACGCCACAATGCCCCTCCTGGTGGCCGCCAACAGCTGACCACCCCCGCCTGGACCTCAAAACCCCTGTGGTGGAAGTTCCGATAGATGCGGGTCAAATCCCCTGTGGCGAGCCGCGGATCGGCAGTTCGGCGCCATAGTTCGTCATCGGCATGGCCAGATGGCCTGCTGCATGCCAGCTAAGGGTCTTGACGCGGCCAGACTTGGCGGGCCCACGTCTTCGCGGCGGCAAGCAGCAGGGCAATCGGCAAGCCAATGATGATGGTGGGAACGAGGGCGAAACCGCGGCCCGGCCCTTCGCAGAATTCCGTTGGCGGGCAGGGGTTTGACCCCCACAACAGGTCCGGCAACCCGTCGATGGCGAGAAGTAGGAAGGCCAGGAGGCAGCCGGCCAGCGCCGGCCAGGGGCGCAATGCCACCACGGCGGCGGGGGTGACGATGAGTGGCACGAGGAAGCCCACGTCGTCAATGCGGACGGCTGCCGCAATGGCTGCCAGCATGGCGACGGTGGCCAGCGCGGTCATCCAAATCCAGGCCCCCGTCGCCTGGCCAACCGTCTCGCCGGGCCGTCGCAAGTCCCGCCGCGCCAGCTCCCCGACGGCCAAGCCGAGCAAGAGCGGTATCAGGTCGCTGGCCAGTGACGGCGGCGCTGCGATGGCTGTGCAACCTTCGGGGGTGCACGACGTGGCCATGGAGCGGATTGCCGAGCGCAGGACAAGGCCCAGCAGCCACCCCGTCCCCACGCCGGCGGCCGCCGCCCAGCGCGGCCTGGTCGTGGCCTGCAGCGCGATGCAGGCGAGCGTGAAGACTACAACGCCTTGCAGCCCATGGCGGCCAGGCCACGCCATGAACACGGCCGCGGCGGCCAAGCCGAGGCCGCCGAAGAGGACAGCCCATGCGGCGTCGCGACGCTCCACGCGGCCTGTGCGGCGGCGGGAGGCCATGAGGGTTGTGGCCGGATCCGCGAACGGCGATTGGAACCGGTACGGCATGAGGCCTATACCTTCCATGAGGTTCGGTAGCGATTGCCCCCAAAGAGCCCACAAAGTCGGCCGCCAACCTGTTGGTGTTCCACGCGTGTTGTAGGCATATTGTCAGCAACGGCGCCTACACCCACTACAAGGTTCGTTAGGCGGACCGGGCAGACCCTAGGTCTTGGCCGCCCCTTTCCCCGCGGTCTCGGCGGCGCGTTCAATCGCGGCATCGAGCCACTTGGGGAACCCCATGAACGCGCGGAACAACCAGGCTTCCGCTCGCACGACGCCGTCCACTGTCTCGGCGCGCCGGCGCAGGGCCTCTACGTCCGCCGTCGTGCGCGCAAAGAGGAGCATGTCGAAGTGCCCGAGCTCGGCCGACGCGGGCACGTAGGCATACACGTGTTCGTCATGGAATGCGGCCCGCAAGGCCGCCATCGGACGTGGCCCGGAGCCCGGCCGCAGGTAGACCAGCAGTTCGAAGAGAAAGAGTCCGTCTGCCTTGCTGGGGTCCACGATGGGCACGAGGAAGACGCTTCCTTCTGCCGCCATCTGCTCTAGACGGCGTTTCACCGTCCGCGCACTCACGCCGATGGCGGGCGCAAGGGCCGCAGGCAGGGCCCGGGGATCCGCCCGCAGCGCTTGCAGGATGCGCCAATCCAAGGCCGTAAGGGTGCGTTCCACGGGGGGCATCTCACGGGAGTAGAAGGGCCGCGACTTCCCGTCGCCGGAGACCTGTCCCAGGAACGCCAGCTTGCGCTGCATCTCCCCGTCGTCGTGGAAGGCAAAATCGGCGCAGGCTCCTCGACCCAGGAAGTCGTGGAATTCGAGGAGGCCCTCAAGCTCCAGGAGGCGCGGGAGCGCCGCGTCCTTGGCTTCGTCGCTGGGGAATCGGAAGTGGTATGCCTCGCCCCGCAACCCCAAGTGGCGTAGGTTGGGCACGGCGTAGTAGCCGGCGATGATGCCGCGTTCCGTCATTCGCGCGATGCGGTCCTTGACGGTGTTCATGCTGGCGCCCGTCACGCGCGCTAGGCGCGCCGGCTGCAAGACGTCGAGGGGTTTCGGGACGCGCTCGTAAGGACGGATCCCCATCGCTCGGATGATTCCGACGTCGAGCGCGTCCATCGCGCTGCCATTCGGGGTCGTCCGAAAGTGTTTGCGCTCCCCGTCACGCTTGGATTGGGACGATTTCTTGCCCCGCTTCCTTCCAGGCCTTGAACCCGCCGTCGAGGTGTGCGACGCGCTCATACCCGAGGCGTCGCAGCGTGGCCCCGGCCAGCGCCGACCGGCCACCCGAGGCGCAGTAGAGAAGGACGCGCCGGGCGGGATCGAAGTCCGTCTTGTGGTACGGCGTTGCCGGGTCGGCGTAGAACTCCAGCATCCCGCGTGGCGCGGGGAGGGCGCCTGGAATTGTGCCATGTTCCGCGCGCTCGCCAGGCTCGCGCAGGTCCACCAGGAGGACGTTTGGCGCTTCCAAAGCCCGAGCCATCTCGGCGGCGGGCAGGTTGTCGATCTTGGTTCGGGCTTCAGCGATGAGGTCTTTCACGGTTGTTTTGGCAGTCATGTGGTTGACCCAACCCCAGTAAGGTCCTCCCCCATACCAAAGGCCCGCCGGCCCGGCTGATGAAATTGGACAAGTGACCGTACCAAAGGCATGCCTTGGGCATGGCCTACTCGTTGCTGGCGCGCACTTCGGTGAACGCCAATCCGAATCATGGCCAGAACGGGGTGGAATTGGGCAAAACCATGACCTGAACAGACGTGCTTGGATTCTCGCTACGGCGCCATCGGAGGGGTCTCCTCCTTGGGCCCCATCTCGTCGCCGGGGACTTGCGGGAGCCGATGCGTGGCGGTGGGTCCGAAGTACAATTCGAACATCCACTCCAATTTTCCGGACAAGGCGCTCCAGTACATGCGGTTGAAGGCCTTCTTCATGGCGTACTTGATGATGGTCGGCTTGTTTTCTTCGGGCGGCTGCTCGTACGTGGCGGAGACGAACAGCAGGCGGTGATCGCCGACCTCCATGGGGCAGTTGATGCGACCATTGTAGGCCCAATCGCCGAAGTCCCGGCCGAGGTCTGCCAAGACGTTCTTGGCCACGACGAGAGACTGCAGGTGCGCCACGACGCCGGATTTGCTGATGGGGATGTTCGTGCAGTCCCCCAAGGCATACGTTCCGGGCTGCCCCGTGACCCGCATCGTCTGCTTGTCGGTGGGGACCCAGCCCTCCTTGTCTCCGAGGCCGGAGTCGGCGATGAGGCGCGCGCCGCGGTGGGGCGGCACGACGATGGCCAAGTCGCAGGCGACCTCATCGCCTTCCAGGGACACGAGGGCGCCGGGCTTGGCTTCCCCGATACTGAAGAAGGTCCCCAACTCGATGCCGAGTTTCTTGAAGCGCTCCTCGACTTGGTGCGAGACCTTCTCGGCGGGGTAGGCTCTGGGATACGGGGTCAGGAGCGTGATGCGGGTCTTGTCGCGCAACCCCCGCTTGCGCAGCAGCTCATCCAGCAGGAAACAGGCCTCGTTGGGACTGGGCGGGCACTTGTAGGGGAACTCCGCGATGGCCACCGCGATGTGGCCGCCGCGGAAGTCCTGCAACCGCTCCCAGATGCGCTGGGCCACCTTGGGGCCAAGGTGGAAGGACAATGTGTGCTCGGCCAAACCAGGGATGAGGTCCTGCCGAGCCTCCGCGCCGGTGGCAAGGATGAGGTGGTCGTAGGCGAGCGTTTGGCCGTCCGTCAAGACGACGGTGCGTTCGGTCGTGTCGATGCGCGCGGCCCCGGAATCGATGAACCGCACCTGCTTCTCCAACAAGGGGCGCTCCGCGTGAAGGAACCGCGCGGGGGAAACGCCGCGGAACGCGACGTCGAGATTGCCCGGCTGGAAGCAGTGCTGGGCCGAGTCGCCCACGACGGTCAAGGTGATGGCGTCGCTGGCTAGGTCCTGCTTGAGTTCTCGCGCCAGGAGGTTGGCGGTCATCGTCCCGCCGGTGCCGGCACCAATCACGACGATGCGATGGCCCATGCTACGCCTTCTTGGTGACTTTGACGAGGATCTTGAGCACGTTGCCGTCTTGGTTCACGGAGACGAGCTGGTTGCCGGTCTTTTTGCACCAAGCCGTGACGTCAGGCTTGGCTGCGGGATCGGTGGCCCACAGCTCGAGCTCGTCGCCTTGCTTGGCGGAGCGATAGGCCTTGAACAGGTCAGTCAGCGGTCCGGGGCAGAAAGCGCCGCGGCTGTCAATCGTGGTTGGCATCGTGAGTCACCTCAAATGAAAATGATCTGTCCGCCTTCGCTCATGCCGAGGAAGCTGGCGGCCCCGACGACGTCCTCGACCTCGGGGATGAAGTCTTCTTCCGTTAGGCCCAGCATCTCCATGCTCGTCGAGCAGGCGTGCAAATGGACGCCGAGGTCCTTGGCGCTGGCAATCATTTCGGGGATCGGTGGAATCTTCAGTTTCTTGATCTTCCCGCGCAGCATCGCGGTCATCATGGGCGTAGCCCCGGGAAGGATGCCCGCAAGGTTCGGCATGTGGGCGGCGGGGTTCCCCACGGGCGTCGCTTTCAGGCGGCCGTAGCGCTTCTTGGTGATGACATCCATGCCCCAGAACGTGAAGAACAGGTGCACTTCGTAGCCCATGATGGCCGCGGCGTTGCCCAGGATGAACGGCGGATAGGCCATGTCCAGGCTGCCTTTCGACACGATGATGCTCAACTTGTGGACCGGCGGTCCGGCCATGGCCATCGAAGCTGGTTTCTTTGCCGCCATTGAATCACAAGTCATTGTGCAAGCCGACACTTAAGCCTGCCCGGCTGGATTTCACGTCTCGATCCTTCGGGGGCCGACGCGGCGGGCCAGCGACCGCATCCGCCCCCGCCCTCGTCCCAGAGTCCGGGGTGCCTCTTGTGCGCCATGCCGACCTTAAGTAGCGCTTCGGGGCCTATGGAGGCATGATCCTCCAGCCGTACTATCTCGGGTGCCTCTCGCACGCCTCCTATCTCCTGGGGGACACGGCGACCAAGACCGCCATCGTCGTCGACCCGCAACGCGACATCGACCAGTACGTACGCGATGCCCAACGGCTGGGGCTCACCATCCGCCACGTCGTGCTGACGCATTTCCACGCCGACTTCCTGGCCGGGCACCTCGAACTCCGCGAACGCACCGGCGCCACAATCCACCTTGGGCATCGCGCCCAAGCCGATTACCCGTTCACTCGCCTGCATGAAGGCCCCGTGTGGGATTTCCCGCGCTTGCGCGTCGATGTCCTGGAAACTCCGGGCCACACGCCGGAGATGGTGAGCCTTGTCCTCTATGACAAGGCCGAATCGATGACCGAACCGCAGGCCGTCCTCACCGGCGATACCCTGTTCAACGGCGACGTCGGCCGTCCCGACCTGGTTGCCAGCCGCGGCTTCACCGCTGAGACCCTTGCCGGCATGCTCTTCGAGTCGCTGCAGAAGCTCAAGGCCCTTCCCGACGCCACCAAGGTTCTTCCAGCGCACGGCGCCGGCTCTTCCTGCGGCAAAAGCATCGCCGGGCTGGAGACCACCATCGGGGAGCAGAAGGCAATGAATGCCGCCTTCAAGCTCGAAGACCGCGCCGCCTTCGTGCAAGCCGTCACCCATGACCTGCCCCCGCCGCCAGCCTACTTCGCCGTTGACGCCGAGCTCAACCGCCGGGAACGCGGCGTCCTCGACGACACTCTCGCCCAGGACAAACCCCTGCCCACCGAGGCCGCCCTCGCCCTTGCCAACCAAGGGGCGCAACTCGTGGACACGCGCAGCCCCAAGACCTTCGCCCAAACCCACCTCGCCGGTTCGATCAACGTCGGCATCGACGGCAACTACGCCCCGTGGGCCGGCGCCGTCCTCGACGCCAAGCGCTCCATCGTCCTCATCGCCGAACCCGGCCGCGTGCGGGAATCCATCCTGCGCCTGGGCCGCATTGGCTTCGATTCAGTCGCCGGACACCTGGCCACTCCCTTGGAGGATGTCGCCCAAACCAACCCGGACGCCGTGGTCTCCACACCGCGAGCCCGCCCCGACGACGCCGTCGACCTGGCCCGCAAGGGCCTGCACGTGCTCGATGTGCGCACCGCCTCGGAGCACGCCGCCTTGCGGCTGGCCGGAAGCCAGAACGTCCCTCTGGCCGAACTATCCCACCGTCTCGGCGACGTGCCGCGTGACCGCCCCGTTCTCGTGCACTGCGCCAGCGGTTACCGTTCCAGCATCGCCGCCAGCCTGCTGCGCAAGGCCGGTTGGACGCAAATCTATGACGTCGAGGGCGGCCTGAACGCCTTGGCGCTCGCCCCGGACGTCCAAAATCTCCTGGAGACCCACGCATGACCAACGACCCGACCCTTGAAGCCATCCGAAACGCAAAACTGCTCGAATTGCAGGCTATTTCCGCCCGAGCTGCGCCATCTGCCCGACCGGCTGGCGTCCTCGAGGCCACCGACGCCAGCATCGCGGACGTCGTCACAAAGCAGCCCCTCGTGGCCGTGGATGCCTACGCGACTTGGTGCGGGCCCTGCAAGGTGTTCGCTCCCACGTTCGCCCGCGCCGCCCAAGCCCACCCCCGGGTCGCCTTCGTCAAGGTGGACGTCGACCGCAACCCGCGTTTTGCCGGGCAGCACCAGATCCAGTCCATTCCGACCCTGCTCCTCTTCGCCCGCGGCACATTGGTCGGCCGCATCAACGGCGCCTTGCGCCCCCCTGACCTCGAAAACGTCCTCGCCCAGCTCGAAGCCCTCCCGGAGAGTCCCGCATGAACGACATCACGCCCCAGAAAGCCAACGACCTGCACGCCACCGGCGACGCCGTCATCCTCGACGTCCGCGAAGAGGACGAAGTGGCGTACGCGCGCATCCCGGGCAGCGTCCACATCCCTCTCTTCGAGTTGCAAACCCGCATCCGGGAGCTTCCCAAGGACCGCCTCGTCGTTTGTCAATGTGCCTCCGGCGGCCGCAGCATGGGCGCCACCGCGACGTTGCTGCGCCACGGCCTCAAGGCCGCCAACCTCACCGGGGGAATCATGGCCTGGGCCCGGTCGGGACTTCCGGTCGCGCGCGGGGAGGCCTGAACATGGGCCTCTTCGCCAGGCTGTTCGGTTCCGGGTATCGCAACGTCCCCCCCGTCGAAGCCAAGAAACTCGTCGAGGCCGGTGCCCAATTCATCGACGTGCGCAACCGCGGCGAGTACAAGGAGGGCCATGCGCAAGGGGCCCGCAACCTCGCCCTGAACGTCCTGCCGCAGCAGGTGCATGCGTTGGATGCGGCCAAACCCATCGTGGTCATCTGCCGCAGCGGTCGCCGCAGCGCTGGCGCCGCCAAGTTCCTCGCCAAGAACGGCTTCACGGACGTCCATAACGTGTCTGGCGGAAGCCTGGCTTGGAAGTCGTACGGCCTGCCCTGGAACGACTGAGATGACCGCCGAACCGGCCGCATCGACCGCCGACGCTTCGCGCATCTCGCTCGTCGTGCCGCGGCCGGCGTGGGCCTGGTCCCTGACGGCGCTCTTGGCAGCGGGCCTGTTCGCTCTTGCGCGGGGCTCCGACCAAGGTCTGGCCTGGCACGCGCGAGCCGCCGGCATCGGCTTTGCGGGCGGCTTCGCGGGCGGCATGGTGGCGGGGGCCATCGGCCTCATCGCCATCCCCCTGCTCGTCTTCGGCCTGGGCTTGCCCATCCATCAAGCCGCGGCCACCAACCTTGTGCAGACGGCGGCCACCGCCGGCTTCGGTGCGTGGCGCCATTGGCGCATGCGCCTGCTCGACCTGCGCAACGCCAGCTTCGTTCTCGGCGGCAGCCTGGTCGGCGCCCCGCTGGGCTCATGGACTTCCTTGCAGATGCCCGCCGACCGTCTATCCCTGCTCTTCGTGGCGGCCTTGGTGGCCGCGGCAGCAGGCATGGCCTGGCGTGCCTACCGGCCCAAGGTCCGCAACGACCGCCAGACCCACCTAGCCCGCAACCCGGGTTGGAAGGGCCTGGTCCTCGGCGTCGGTCTCGGTTTCGCCAGCGGCCTATTGGGCGTCGGTGCCGGCTTCCTCGTCGCCCCAAGCCTGGCTGCCGTGCTCGGCCTTCCCCTCCATTTGGCCGTCGGCACCGGATTGGCCGTCATCGCGGGCAACAGCGTCCTGGCCAGCATCCCGCATTTTGCGGCAGGCCAGGTCCAGTGGCTGGCTGCGGGGTTCATGGCGTTCGGCGGCGCGTTCGGCGTCCGCCTCGGCGCGACGCTGGGTCGCCGCACGAACGAGCGGGTCCTGCGGACCGGGATGGCCGTCGTGCTCGCCGCGGCGGCGTATTCGCTGCTGCCGTGAGGTTCATCCTCGTCGTCGCGGTGGTCGCCTCGTGGAGGCCTGCCCGGGATGCGGGAACAAGCGCTTCGTCGTGGACGAGGCCCGCGGCGAGGAATCGTGTTCCCGTTGCGGCCTGGTGCGTGACCTTCCGCCTATCGCGCAGCCAAGCCACCTGCAGTCCACGCCGCCGGGACGCAACGCAAAGGAGCGCTTGCCGATTCGCCTCCAGAGATGGGATCGCCAACGCGGCGAACCGGGCAACGTCCACCGCTTGCGATTGGCGCAAGACGAGGCCCGCCGCATGGCCGCTGCACTCGGCTGCCCCCTCGACGTCGGCGAGCGCGCCGCGACGCTGCTGGCCCGCGCCCGCAAAGCCCGGTTGACCCAAGGCCGCTCGCTCGATGCCTTCGCGCCTGCGGCCCTGATGGCGTCCTGCCGCCTGCTGCTGCTGGCCCGGACCGAGAAGGAGATTACGGCGGCCAGTCGCGTGTCGTGGGCCGAGGTGCAGGCCGCGTACAAGGCCCTGGTGCGCGGCCTGGCCCTGGAGGTGCCGGCCCTGACCGCCAAGGAATACCTTGGGCAGGTCGCCTCTGCCGTGGGTCTCGACGGACGCGTCCAGGCCGAAGCCTACCGCATCCTCCAACCGATTTGTGGCACCACGCAATCGGCTGGGAAAAGCCCGCTCGGCTGGAGCGCCGCTGCCTTGTTGCTGGCTGCGCGGGCCAAGGGCAAGGCGCCATCCGTGGGCCGCATGGCCGAAGCGGCAGGCGTCAGCCCCAGCACGCTGCTGGCGCGAGCCAACGAGCTGCAAGACCGCCAGCCCGCCAGTCCTTAAGTCGCGCCGGCCACATTTCCCGCCGTGGCCGGCACACCAGGCATCCGACCGAAGACCTACACGTACCAGACCCGGGTCGAGTGGGTTGGTTTCCGGGCCGGCCAGCTCCACGCCGCAGGCAAGCCCAGCTTCCGCGTCGCCAGCCCCCCCGAGTTCAAGGGCGAACCAGGAGTCTGGAGCCCGGAAGACCTGTTCGTCGCCAGCGTCAACATCTGCACCATGACAACGTTCCTGTCCTTCGCCGAACGCGCCAAGCTGGTCCTGACGTCGTACGCGAGCACTGCAGAAGGGACCCTGGAATTGGTGGAAGGCTCGTTCCGGTTCACGCGCATCGTCATCAAGCCCCAACTCCACGTGCCGGCAGACCAGGTCGAGCAGGCCCAGCAACTCATGCACGATGCGCACGCCAAGTGTCTGGTCTCGAATTCGATGCGTTGTGTGGTCGAGGTTGAGGCCACGGTGAACGCCTAGGCAAAGGTGGCCACCCCCGGGTTGGACGCACCGTTTCGCCCCGCTCGAGATGAGGCAGAATAGGCGCCCAGCAATCAGTTCGGTCCGCGAACGCACTGGTGACTTACTTGGCGTACTGCGCCGGGTTGGCAACGAACTTCTGCTTGCAGCCCGCGCTACAGAAGTGGTACGTCTTGCCGGCGTGCTCGGCGGAGCCCGCAGCCGATTTTGGGTCGACGCTCATGCCGCAGACCGGGTCCTTCCCCTGTTTCTTGCCGAATCCGAACAAGCCCATGCAAGGGCATCGTGGGCGCATCGGTTAGGTGCTTCGCTGCAGGCGCTGGCCCCGGTGCCCAGTCGAATCGCGGCCGACGCCCGGCCGGGGGATCTTGTCAAGCCTTATCGTGGGCTAATCAAATGACCCCCCGGTCCGTCCCATGCTTGCAGCCAACTTGATTGCGGCCCTGGTTGTCGCCGGCGTTGCCGGGGCGGGCACCATGGCCAACGAAGCCATGCACGGTGACCTGGCCGACGGGATGGGGTTCGGGCACAGCCACATGACCGATTACGATGGGGCCCATTGCGCCAGCCACACTGGCCCGCATGCCCCCCAGCACATGGAACACATGCACAATGGCACCATGGTCCCGCACGACAGCTGCGCAGGCGGCGCCGGCATGCACAACAGCGGCACCGCCCGCGGAGGGATGATGCATGGCTGAACAACGCACGGGCCAAATCATCGCCTGGGTCGCCGCAGGACTCCTTGTTGCCGTCCTTGCCATGAGCTTCACCGGCAACGGCACCTGGATGGGCGGCATCGGGATGGGCTGGATGATGGCCGTGCCCCTTCTGCTGCTCGCATTGGCGATTTGGGCCGCTTACCGTTATGGCCGCATGGAAGCCAAGGTCGAACAAGCGGAAGGGGAACGCAGGACCCGCTGACCAAGGCAACTCGAGCCACCGCGAGGCGTTGGTCGCGGCGCCCGCCTCCAAAGGCTTCACAACCCATGCATCGCCTGCCGCGATTTGCAACGTGAGAGTGTGCCGATTCGAATGAAACCTCCCCGCCTGCTCTACGGCACCGCCTGGAAGGAAGGCGACACGGAACGCCTCGTTGGCCTTGCCGTCAAGGCAGGGTTCCGCGGCATCGACACCGCCAACCAGCGCAAGCACTACTTCGAGGAGGCCGTCGGGGCGGCGCTGAAATCGGCGTTCAAGACGGGGCTGGTTGAGCGTGATGCCCTGTTCTTGCAGACGAAGTTCACCCATCTCGGCGGCCAGGACCATCGCCTCCCTTACGACGCGAACGCCCCGGTGGGCCGACAAGTCGAGCAATCGTTTGCCAGCTCACTACAGCACCTCGGCGTCGACCAGCTTGACTCCTACGTCCTGCACGGCCCGTCCGTCGCGCTGGGCTGGGCGGACGAGGATTGGGAGGCGTGGGCTACCATGGAGGACCTGCAACGGGCAGGTCGCACCAAGCACCTAGGCGTCTCCAATGTCTCCGCGGACCAGTTGGAGGAGCTGCACCAGCGGGCCACCGTCAAGCCGGCATTCGTGCAGAACCGCTGCTTCACGCGGCCGCATGCCGACTTTGCCGTCCGGGAGTATTGCACTGCGAACTCGATTTCCTACCAGGGGTTTTCCTTGTTGACCGGGCACCGCGCCCTCATGCAAAGCCCCGCAGTTCAGGCCATGGCGAAGCGTTTGGAGGCAACGCTGGCGCAGGTCGTATTCGCCTATTGCCTGGCGCGGGGAATTCTGGTTCTCACGGGGACGACCTCGTCCGTCCACATGGCGCAAGACCTGGAAGCAGAGCGAATCCAATTGACTCCAGCGGAGATGGCGGCCATCGATCGGATCCTCGGATGGGCCTAGCCCTCCAGTAGGTGCCGGCGGTCGGCAAGGGACGTCGACGGGTGGACGCGTCGGACCCCATCGACGGCATCCGAACCCTTGTTTTCCCTGCCAAACAGGCAGCCGACGCACTCATGAACAAGAAGGGCTTGCCCGCGGCATGGCCACTTCAGCCAGGACAACGGACATCGCCGAGCATGTCGCCAAGCAGACCGGGCTCAGCACCAAGCAGGCCCGCCAGGCCGTCACCGCCACCTTCGAGGGCGTCGCGAAGCTTCTCAAGAAGAACGAGCGCGTCACTGTCACCGGCCTCGGCGCCTTCTCCAAGAAGGTCAAGCCGGCCACCAAGGGCGGCAAGAAGGCCATCAACCCCTTCACCAAGGAGCCCTACACGACGAAGTCGAAGCCGGCCTCCACCAAGGTCCGCTTCCGCGCCGGCAAGGGCTTCACCGCCCACCTCGGCAAGTAAGCCGCACGAATCCCTCTCTTCCCTTTCCCCTTCCTTTCTTTGCTTCAACCCGACGGCTTGCCCGAGGGCCCGCTGGCCTGCAACTGTTTGCGCAGGGCGGGCGTCAAGTTGAGGTGGAGCACCATCGGGAACGACAAACGGCTCAGCGTTTGACCTCGCGCGGTCAGGCGGTAGGAGACGTGCGGTGGCTTGTCGTTCGACACTTTGCGCACCACGAGGCCGTGGCGCTCCATCCCGTCGAGCTCGAGGCTGAGGCTGCGGCCGCTGATGCCGTGGACCCTGGCCCGGATCTCCGAGTACCGCAGTTCGTGCGTGGGTTCCAAGGACAGCATGTAGAGGATGGGCAGCGTCCAGCGCTGGAACACCAGTTTCGTCGCCTCCGCGAGGCGTTGGATCAAATCGGCGACGGCTTCCGGGTCATGCCGCACCTGGTCGGCCACCAGGCGCGAGAACTCCTCGGAGCGCAGCACGAGGTCGTCGTACTTCGCCATGAGGGGGCCCGATGCGGACAGGATTGCGCTGGGCAGCTTGTACTCCGCTTCCGGTAGGGAAGCCGCGGTAACCTTCGGCACTCCTTGTTCCTCCGTGGACTAAGTAGCGTGATGGCCTCTCACGGGTCAAGAGGATACCGATGCTCCCAGCGCATGCCCACCCTGGCCCCGCGGCCCCGCACGCCTCCAGTGCGGTCAGCTGGGCCATCCTCATGGGCTTCCTGGCCTTCACGCTCTTCGGCGTCATCCTGTACCTCGTGCGCCTCGCGCAGGCCGCACCCTAGACCTTCAAGCCCGGGGCCGCCGTCCGTCCTCCGTTGCGCCCGGACCGTGCCCTAGCCGTCGCCGCCTTCCTCCTCGCCGCCACGGCGCTCCTGCTGCCCTGGTGGCAGGTCACGCTCGACGACGGGACGTTCGTCGACCGCTACACGTTCCGCGCCTTCCAGCCCGTGGAGCCGTGGACGACGGCATGGGCTCCCTGGCTCACGGGCCTTCTCGCCGCCGCGGCCATCGCTCTTCTCTTCCTGCGCTTGGCTGCCAACAGCCACGAGCACGAACCCGCCTCGTGGCGCCGCGACCTAAGCCTGGCCACAGGTTTGCTGGCCGCCGCCGTGGCGTCGTGCCTGCTGTGGCCCAACATCGTGCCTTCGTTCTGGGGCGGACGGACCTACACCGTCGCGACCGGACCGCCCACGACGGAGACCGCGATGCCAGGACTGGGCTGGTGGCTGGCGCTTGTCGCCACTCTTCTGGCGGCCCTTGCCTCCTGGAAATCACGGCAAAACCCGGCTGGACAAGGGGCCCACGACGCAACCACCAAGTAGGGGCCCCTCGTCGGCCCGGTCATGCCCTTGGTGCTCGGCGAACGCGACTACAAGCTGGTCACGCTCTTCACCAAGATTGCGGGCATCTTCACCTTCGCCGCCGGCAGCATCATGCTGGTCGACCACGGCCGCGTCGCCCTTGGACTCATCCTCGTGCTCCTCGGCATCGTCGTCACGTTGGCGCCGGTGCCCATGACCATCCTCATGCCGGATTCCGTCGACAAGGCCGAACGCGAAGAGCAGCTCACCCTCAACGAGTAAGCATCACGCAACAGGGCGCAATGCGCCGGCCATTGCGTCCGGCAACGGGCCCTCGTCGTACTGCGGCTCGATGCAGTGGAAGCGCGTCCCCACTTGCGCGTCGAGCGCCTCCCGTGGTAGTGCGCGCTCCCCCATGGTGCCCGCGTCGAACCGCGACAGGTCCTCGGCCAGCGCGGACCAATGGCTCCAGCGACCGGAGACGGCGTCGTAGAAGACATTGGCATCCGTGAAGCGAAGGCCCATTGGATCGTTCGGGTCGTCCCCGGAGTCGCTGAAAAGCCAGGCCCCCATCTGGAGCCCGGCCAACACCGTGCCGGACCGTCCGGCCTCGAGCCAGAGTGTCGGGCGGACCTCAAGCAAGCATGGGTAACCGGCGAGGAGGTCGACGATCCAGATGTCCTGCATGGCCTGATTGGGCGTCAGGACCGCCCCGGGGGAAGCGTCGCACCGGAAGGCGAAGTCGGTCGCCTGCCCTTTGCCGCCGGACTCCGGCGCGCTGTATCCCGGCGTCTCGATGATGCTGATCAAGCCGCCGCTTGCGGAGTACCGGATCTCCCAGCCCTCCATGGCGTCCGACGTGGCCAGGAAAGCGTGCACCGCCACCTCGTCCCCTGAGCCCAAGGGATCGAGCACCTCGGTGTAGCGATAGCCGCCCCCGAAGTAGGCCATGACCCTCATGGCGCACAGCCGGTCGAACCGTTCTTTTGCGGCGGGCGCCCGGGCCAGGAGTTCGTCGAGCATGTCACGGAACGTCACGCCCATCGTGAAGGCCTCGTCCGTGTCGCCTGCGAAGTAGAGGTCGCTGGCCGGCACCGGCGTGGCGTCCCGCAGCGGCCAGGCGGCGATGGGGTCCAAGGCCTCGCCCAATTCCAGGGAAGTCCGCTGCGCGGCCTTCGTCCAGATGGGCCCGTTGGCAGGGTCCCGTCCGCTTGTCCCGTAGCCTTCTTGGACGAAGCGCTCGGGAATTCCGTGGCCGTCGAGTTGCACGGCGAGGTTGGGGTCGAGGTCGTAGGCCAGAGGCAGACGCCAGCCCGGCGGCAGTCGAAGCGTCCCCCCTTGTTTCACCAGAGCGACCTCCTGCCATTGGCCAGCTTGGTGCACCCGCATGGTCTCCTGCCAGCCGTAACCGAACGGGGCGGGCGACCCCTTGACGGCCCACGAGACGTCGACAAAGTCGCCGCATCGCTCGGCGGGCTCGCAGCATTCCGGGCAATCGTGGACAGGGACCTCGCGGCGTTCCCAGTCTACGTAGCGTTCATGGTCGCAGGGCTGCAGGGCTCGGCAAGGGCGGTCGCTGCGCATGAGCAGGCCATCGCCGTCCAGGTAGTGGCGCGTCGGAACAAGGTCGTCCAGCGACTCGGCGGTGGACCCGACCGGCCAGAGCGCCTGGACGGATTCAAGGACGTAGGCCGTCCGGAGTTCTCCCGTATCGTCCGCGATGACTACGGGAGGCTTCAACTGCAGCTTCATCCGGCCGATGTACTCACTCGGCCGGTCCTCCAGCAGCTGCGGCCCGCGTTCGAACTCGGCTTGAACGAAGGCCAAGTCGTACGTCGCCACGAAGGCACGCGGACCGAGCAGGTCCTCACCCTGCGGCACCGTGATGCAGCCGCCGATGGCCGTGGCAATCAGAATGGCTGCCAGCCCAAAACGCACGCTCTCCAGGCCGGCCGCCACCAGCATAACGGTTGCGGTCGATTCGGAGAACCGGCACGATTGAAGCCGGCCGCCGGCGTCGGACGGTTTGTGGCGGTGCTGTCAGGCGAGGCCCTGGTCCTCCTGGCAATCCTGACTCTCATCCCCGGCCCGGACACGTTCCTCACGCTGCGGCAAGGTCTCGTCGGCGGCCTCCGGCTGGCGTGGCCGACCATCGCCGGCATCAGCACAGGCACGGTCGTCCATGCTACGGTTTCGGGCGCTGGGCTGGCCCTCCTGTTCAAGCATTCCCCGACGGCGTTCCGGGTCGTGCAGTTCGCCGGTGTCGGGTACCTGGCGTTCCTCGGCATCCGGTCGTTGTGGTCAGCCTTGAATTCAAAGCCCTCGGAGGTCGTCGAATCTGATTCCCGGCGCAGCGGTGGATGGCGCGGCTACCGCGATGGCCTTGCGACGAACCTGCTCAACCCCAAAGTGGCGCTGTTCTACCTCGCATTCCTCTCGCCCTACATCCCGGCAGGCCAGGACATCCTGCTGACGTCGATGCTGTACGGGTTGTGCCACGCCATCATGGGGGAAGTCCAGCTTGGCTCCGTCGCAATCCTCGCCGACCAGGTCCGGACGCGGGTGGCAAGCCCAGGATTTCGCCGCGGGACGGAAGCGGTGGCGGGAACGGTTCTCCTCCTGTTCGCCCTCAGGCTGGCCATGGACCGATAAGGAGAAAACGCTCATGGTTGTGAGAAAACGAGTGAACATGGCGCAAAATTGCATTATTTTTGCTTCAAACGTATCGCTTTTCTCGCAGTAGTGTTATCAATCGAGCCTTGACTTGGAGAGGGCAAGGATGCACGTCCGCCGACTCGCCCCTTCCCTGTTGCTCCTCCTGGTGCCCAGTGTCGCCGCCCAGGATGCCGCCTCCACCATCTCCGCTGGCGACACCGCTTGGCTGCTCACCGCGTCGGCGCTCGTCATGCTCATGGTGCCCGGGTTGGCCCTGTTCTACGGCGGCATGGTGCGCCACAAGAACATCGTCTCGACGCTGCTGCAGTGCTTCCTCGTCCTCGCCGTCGTCTCCATCCAGTTCGCCGTCATCGGCTACACCCTGGCCTTCGGCCCCGACATCGGCGGCGTGATCGGCGGTCTTGACTTCGCCTTCCTCAACGGCATCGGACCCAACGACGCCGCCCCGCTTGCCCCGACCGTACCGCACTACGCTTTCGTTCTGTTCCAGGCGATGTTCGCCGCCATCACTCCCGCCCTCATCATCGGCGCCTTCGTCGAGCGCTTCTCGTTCAAGGCCGTCCTCGTCTTCACCACGCTCTGGGCCACCCTCGTCTACGACCCCGTCGCGCACGCCGTGTGGGGCGGCGGCATCCTCGCGCAGATGGGCGCCCTCGACTTCGCAGGCGGAACTGTCGTCCACCTCACGGCGGGCGTCGCCGCCTTCGCCTGCGCGCTCTACGTCGGTCGCCGCAAGGGCTTCGGGACGACGCCCATGCCGCCCAACAACATCCCGCTCACCATGCTGGGCGCAGGATTGCTGTGGTTCGGTTGGTTCGGTTTCAACGCCGGCTCCGCCCTCGCCGCCGGAGGCTTGGCTGCCGTGGCCTTCGCCACGACTCACCTCGCTGCCGCAGCTGCTTGCCTCTCGTGGTGCGGCACGGAATGGCTGGCGAAGGGCAAACCCACCGCGCTGGGAGCGGCCACCGGCCTCGTCGCGGGCCTCGTCGCCATCACACCGGCCTCCGGTTTCGTGACACCGATGGCAGCCATCCTCATCGGTCTCGCAGTCGGCCCGCTGTGCTACGGAGCGGTCCTTCTCGTCAAGCATCTCTTGAAACTCGACGACAGCCTGGACGCCTTCGGGGTGCACGGCGTCGGCGGCGCCTTCGGCTCCATCGCCACCGGCCTGCTCGCGACGCCGTTCATCAACGGCCTGGCGCGCACCGGATTGTTGGCGACCCCTGATGGTGGGCTGGGCTTCACCGCCTCCGGCATGGACCTGCTGGCCGACCAGACCCTCGCGGTCGCAGGAGTCGCGACCTACACCTTGCTGACCACGTTCGCCATTCTATGGGTGACGGACAAGGTCATCGGGCTCCGCGTTCCTGCCGAAGCTGAACAAGTCGGACTTGACCTCTACGAGCACGGCGAGAAGGCGTACAGCCACACGGACGTGCCGACGCACACGCCGACGAAGGTCGTGCACTTCAGCGCCCACGACGGCGTCGGGAAGTGAGCCGCCTTCGCCGTTAGAAGGGCAGGCTAGTCGGCTTGACCGTCAAGTGAAGGATGGCTCCCGTCGGCCCATCGATCCGGGCGTAGTATGGATAGAAGACGCCCGTCGTGGCCGTGAAATTCGGGTCATCGAAACTGACGTACACCTCGTACCCAGCCAAGTCCCTTGGTAGGGGGACGGACATGGTCCAGATCGTGGTCGCGTTGAGCCGCCGCTCATGCGAGAACCCCATGGCTTGGAATTGATTGCTCAGGCCGCCGGCAAGGTCCGACGACCAGTTGGATGCCAAGACGGGATCGACGGTGGCGGACGAAGGGCTTGGCTCATCCTGGTGCCCTTCGTTGGAGGTCACTACATCGTACGTCGTGGAGGGGATGCCGGCGACGTAGGTGAGGGACTTGTGGAGCTTCACCCGGAGGGAATCGTGCGCCAGGGACGCGACCAGGATGACGTCGCTGTTGCGTTCGCCGTAGAGGTCGTTCGGGCTCTCGACGCGGGAGTCGAGCGTATGCTCGAACTGCTCCAGGATTCCGCCGTTCCCCATGAGGGCAGCATAGGCCGGAACCTCGCGGGTCGCGACGTCATGGGCCTCCGCGACCGGGAAGGCCAGCCCCTGGCCGAGACCTTGAACGTAGAAAGGGGCATGGCGGGGCTCAGGCTCGAGGCCTTGCGACGCGCTCTGGAAGGCATCGTTCCCGCTCCCCCAGGATATGGGAGTCGCGCCGGCTGCGAACGATGAACGGGCGTAGACAATCGGCTCGGCCGCATCGTAGGATGACCCAGTCAAGAGCGCCAGGATTCGGGTCGGAGTCGCTTCGAACTCGACGGGCCAAGGGTCGTGCGGGCACAGGGTGAACGGCCGCCCTGAGCCACTCCATGGCAGGGTTCGAACTACGCGGGCCCCGACGTCGAAGGAGCGGCAATGCCTGTCCATGTCGTCACGGGATCGACTTCCAACGTTGTAGTGGAGTGTCACCGACTCGACGAGCCGGTCAAGGGGGGCGATCGAGAAACCTGACTCAACGGAGCGCCCAGGAATCCAAGTCGGGCCCGAGCCGAACCCGCCTGGTAGGCCGCCGGCCGACCCAATGACGACAGCACGGTCATCGTGGCATACGAATGGGCCGGATAGTCCGCTGCCGGCGCCACGCAGATTGCCGCAGAATGCGATCTGGTTGACAATCAGCCCCGTGCGGAGCGCCACGACCTCCTCAAACCTGAACGACGCCCCATCATCCCCCCTGGGCGAGTACGCCCAATCGATGACGGCGGCTTGGTGCGGACGGAGCAAACCGTCCCGGCGTTCCGCCAGGCCGGTGAGTTCGACGGTCAAGGTCGAGCCGTCGGACCCGGAATAGGTTACCCGATCGCCGATTCTTGGGGACGCGAAGTCGAACTCGGGTTCGCCGCTTAGGTCAACGCAACCAGACAGCAGGACAACGAATGCAACAGCGACAATCTTCATTGCAGGCCTCGAAGGAAAAGAAGGGGGAAAAGGGATCGGGTGGCGTGCCTAGAGGCCGCAGAACGTCGATTGGTCGACCGCGCTGATGCCCAAGAGCGAGTTCGACGTGGCAATGGCTGTGCCGCAACCGAAGTCGGGGCCGACAGCGATGCCGTTGCCGTTCGTCGTGCAGCCCGTTCCGACCCAGAGGCAGGCGATGCCGGGGTCAGACCCCGTCAACGACCCGACTCCTCCGACCAAGCCGCCGTGGAATCCCTTGGCCGTGGCGGCGCAGTTGCCGCCGGCCCAGGAGTGGCAGGAGGCGTCCCAACCGGCGCAGGCATAGACCAGGGTGCCGCCGCATCCGAGGCTGCCAATGTCGATGTCCCGGATTTCGGGCACCTCAGGGACGTTCACTTCCCTGCATTGGAGGCTTGCATCGGTGAGCGTGTCCAACATCTCGCCGGCGGCCTCGCAGGCATCCGGCGCCACGAAAGCGCTGCTCGCCGGCGTGGTCGCCAGCGCAATCAAAAACACACTCATCACGGCAGTCATCGTCGTTCGCATCATCAGAAACACCGAACTCGCAATCGAGTTCAATCTACAGGGCGGCCGTGGGGGCATGAATCTTCGCGCTTTGGGCCCGGACCTATCGACTCGCTGGCCCCCAAGGGTAGTCGCCGGCTGCCAGCGCCGCATTCGGCTCCGAACGGACGTACTGCAGCTGCTCCTCGGGACCGCCCTCGGTCGGGCGCAACTTGCTGTATGCAACGTGGACGGCGCCGTCGGGACCGACCTCGCACTGGAAGAAATCCAAGAGGTCGCGGCCCAAGGCACCCGTGAAGACCGGTTCCGCATCGGCGATGGTGACCGCCCAGGTGCCGTTCTCGCCGTTGCCCAGGCTGTGCGCCACGTGCACGAACCACTCGGAGGTCGGGCCGATCTTGGCGTCGGGAGTGCCGTACCAGCATAGCGCCGCAGTGCCTGCCGCGGCGCCCGTGGCGAACCACGGCATGCGATGATTGCCGGCGGGCGAGACCTTGACCGGCTCGTTCCAGGCCCCGTCCGCGTCGCGGCGAGCCACGAACAGTTCGTCATCTTCGCCGCCGGCGCCGAACATGGAGCCCGCCCCATCGAAGGCGGCGACGGGGAAGTTGCCCCCGGCCGGGATGGTGCTGGTCTCCTGCGACCACGTGAGGCCGCCGTCGCGCGTGACGTCGGCGAGGCGGAAGCCATCCTGTGATGAACCGCCGATGACCCACAGTTCGCCGTCGGCGGGGCCTTTCACGGCGTTGCCCAACCCATACCCTGCCGTGAACACGGGCTGCGGTGTCCAGGTGCGCCCGGTGTCTTGCGACGTGTAGACGTTCGTGCTCGTGCCGGTGTTGTAGACGTAGTAGAGGCGCCCATCGCCCTCGGCGCGGATCCAGTCGCGGTCCACGATGGGGACGGCGGGCCATTTGGTGTGGTGCAGGAAGGTGCCGTCCTTGTCCCATACCGTGACTTGGAACGTGCCGGCGAACTCGATGTCAGCGAAGTAGATGCGACCCTCGCCGTCGACGGCGAAGTCCCCTTCGATGCCGAACTGTTCGCGCACTTGCGTGCTGGTGGCAAGGTCCGTGAAGGTTGCTCCGCCGTCGCGACTGACCAAGACGGGCGGAGGCACCGTAAGGCAGCAGACGCCGGAGACATAGATGGTGCCCGCACCGTCCACCTCGACGCTGGGTTCGCCCAACCCGCAATCGCCGTCGGTGAGCGAATCCTGGCAGTTCGTTCCGAAAGCGCCGGGGCGTGAGACAGAACCGAGGTCGACGAAGGGGCGGAAGCGCAGGGTCGTGCCGTCGTCCCCGTCGTCATCCATGGTGTCGGGTTCCCCGCTGAGGCAACCGGGCAGAACTAGAAGGAGACCCAGGAGAAGGGCGCGCATGCGAACCGACCCTGATGTCCGCTCAAGGGCTTTGTGGGCCAGTGCAACGGGGCACTGCGCGATTGCTCAGAACCAGTGGAATGGCGGATCGAACAATGGGGTGAGCACCCAGACGCCCAACGCGACGCCGAGGCAGTCGAAGACGATGTCGGAAAGGGAGTTCTTCAGGGACTCGTGGCCGAACAGGATGCCGAAGCGAGCGAAGAACGGCGACAGGACGAGGATTTCCAACGGCTCCCACAACACCAGGATGAGGAGCGCGACGAAGGGCGCCATGACCCAGGCCATGAGCATCCCCGTGACCAAGTGGACCAGGCTCCAGATGTCGAACAGGGAGTTGTTGCGGCGATGCCGGGCGAGAAACTCGCGATGCGCGGGCCGGGCGCGTTCCGTCAACGGCCGATGCGATGACAGGCCGGCGGGAAAAGGATGTTGAGCGCGCTGCACCGGAAACTGAGCGAGGGCCGACCGTCGCCCTCAAGATGCCCCCGTCGTTCATTCCGGCAATGGCCAACTCCCATCCGAGGCCGCGGTCCAGGACGCCCGACAAGCCGTTGCCAGTGGTGCGGTTGCGGTCCGACGAGGGCGACGATGCCCCGCCGATGCAAGCGATGGCGGCGGCCTAGCCGACGGTTAAGCTGCGGCCTTGTGGACGACCTGGATGCCGTCCATGTTGCCGATGATGGCGTCGCCGAACTCGCTGCACTTGAGCAGCTTGGCCCCCGTCATGAGGCGCTCGAAGTCGTAGGTGACGCGCTTCTGCGCAATGGTCTTCTCGAGGGCGTGCTCGATGAGATCGGCGGCTTCGTTCCAGCCGAGGTGGTCGAGCATCATGACGCCGGACAGGATGACCGAACCGGGGTTGACCTTGTCCTGGTTGGCGTACTTGGGCGCCGTGCCGTGCGTGGCCTCGAAGACGGCGTGGCCGGACAGGTAGTTGATGTTCCCGCCGGGCGCGATGCCGATGCCGCCGACTTGTGCCGCGAGAGCGTCGGAGAGGTAGTCGCCGTTGAGGTTCAGGGTCGCGATGACGTCGTACTCGGCCGGGCGCAGCAGGATCTGCTGCAGCATGGCGTCGGCGATGGCGTCCTTGACGACGATGCCGTTGGGCAGCTTGACCCACGGACCGCCGTCGAGCAACTGTCCGCCGAACTCCTTCACGGCGACCTCGTAGCCCCAGTCGCGGAAGCCGCCCTCGGTGAACTTCATGATGTTGCCCTTGTGGACGAGGGTAACCGACTTGCGTTCGTGGTCGATGGCGAATTGGATGGCGGCGCGCACCAGGCGCTTCGTGCCCTCCTCGCTAACGGGCTTGATGCCGAAGGAGGATGTCTCGGGGAAGCGGATCTTCTTGACGCCGAGCTCGCTGACGAGGAAGTCGCGCAGTTTCTTGGCCTCGGGGGTGCCGGCCTTGAACTCGATGCCGGCGTAGATGTCCTCGGTGTTCTCGCGGAAGATCACCATGTGGACCTTCTCTGGCTCCTTGACGGGGCTGGGAACGCCCGGGTAGTACGTCACCGGGCGAAGGCAAACGTAGAGGTCGAGGTGCTGGCGCAGCGCGACGTTGAGGCTGCGGATGCCGCCGCCGACGGGCGTCTCGAGCGGGCCCTTGATGGCCACGAGGTAGTGGTCGATGAGGTCGAGCGAGGCCTGCGGGAGCCAGTCGCCGGTGAGGTTGAACGCCTTCTGCCCGGCGAGAACTTCCATCCAGGCGATCTTGCGCTTGCCCTTGTAGGCCTTCTCGACGGCGGCGTCGAGCACGCGCTTGCTGGCGCGCCAGATGTCGGGACCGGTGCCATCGCCCTCGATGAAGGGGATGATGGGGCGGTCAGGGACCTTGAGATGTCCGTTCTCGAGCGTGATGGCCGAACCGTCTTGCGGCACGACCGGGGCCCACACCTTCGCCATTGGGGGCCCGCTCACCTGAAGGGGTTTATCAGGATTCGGGGCCGGCCACCAGGAAAAACGTCGGCAAAGCCCTGAAACCGCCACCCCCAATGCAGGAGCGTGCAACTGCGGTTCGGCCTCACCGCGTGGTCCAACTCCCACTTCGACAACGCGTTGTTCCCCCTCGGCACGCCGCACGACGAGTACCTGCCGCGCTATTCCAGCCTATTTTCCGTCGCCGAGGCCGACCAACTCTACCACCGTCTTCCCGGCGCGAAACTCTTGGAACCATGGATCGAGCAGACCCCGAAGGGCTTCAAGTTCCTCCCGAAAATGTGGAAGAAGGTCACGCACGAAGGCGGCGGCGTAGAGGAGGCGAAGACCTGGCTCGGCCTGCTTGAGCCGTTGCGCGCGGCGGGCAAACTTGGACCTATCCTTCTGCAACTTCCGCCCTCGATGAAGCGCGAGAAGGGCTGGGACCTCATCGCGCAGATTCTTGCGCTGGAGGAGCCGGGGACGTTTGCGTTGGAAGTGCGGAACCCATCGTGGTTCGTCGACGCCACGCAGGACCTCCTGACCACGCATGAGGCCGCCCTGGTGTGGGGGACGCACCCGAAAGCCTTCGCGCCGCCGTGGGCCACTGCGGAGTTCGGCTACGTGCGCTTCACCGGCAACCTCGTCGATGTCAAGGGCCGCTACGTCACGCAGGCGGACCGCTTGCCCGACATCCTGGAGGTCCGCAAGCGCTTGCAGCAGGCGCCGTGGAAGGAGGCGTACGTCATCTCGACCAACCCGTTCGAGGGAAATGCCGCGGATTCCTTGCCCCGCATCGCCGCTGCCCTCGGCGACGAGGCGCTGGCCAAACGCCTGGAGCGCAAGCCTGGCGAAGTGTGGTTCCCCGCCGGCAAAGACGGCCGCAAGCAAGGCACTCTATTCTAGCGACCGGACCCGAGAGCAACTTGACCAACAAGGAACCCACGGAAACGCACGGAAAACTGCCGTTCCTTGGGCTCCATGCACACCTTGTCCCGTTCGGCGGGCGGTTGCGTCGGCTTTTTCGGGTGAAGGGACCGTCGCAGATCACGTGCCCTCCTTCACGCGTTCCATCGTCGTCCGCCGCAGCCCCGAGCAGGTCTTCGCCGTCCTCGACGATCTCGAGCAAGCGCCACAGTGGATGCCCGCCATCCGGCGCATCGACATCCTGACCCCCGGCATGCGCATGGGCGCCGGCTTCAAGTGGCGCGAAACGCGGCGCATCTTCGGCGTCTTCCCGTTCAAGGTCGTCCTCACCGTCGTGGCGCACCATCAGCCGGAGACCTGGGGTCTCATGTTCAACGACGGCAAGGTGCAGGCGACGGCCACGTTCGAACTGGCCGCGCTGCCGGCAGGGACGCAAGTCACGTTCGTGGAAGAGGTCGAGGACCTGCAAGGAAAACCGGGGCGGGCCGAGCGGACGATGCGGAGGATGGAGAAGCAGGACGACGACCTGCTGGACCGGCTCAAGGCGCACGTCGAACGCACGACCGAAGAGCCCGCCGGATTGGTGCAGGACGCACCCGTCCTCAAGCCGGCCCGGGCCAGCAAGCCGAAGTCGAAGGCACGCAAGCCGACGAAGGATGCGAAGGCCAGCATCGCCACCAAGGCCAAGGCTGCCTCGGGCAAATCTGCCGCAAAGAAACGCGGTGCAGGCAAACCCAAGTAGAGCCGGCCCGATTCCATCGCATGGCCGGCCCCATCTCGCGCCGCGACTTCGTCAAGGGCGCCGCCGTCGCAGGTGCTTCCGCCGTGCTGGGAGTCGGGGCGTTGTCCCGAGTCCTGCCGATGCTGTCGGACGACCCGCCGGGGCCCGCGCCCATCGTGCGCCGCGACCCTGAAATGGACACCCTCACGCCGGTGACCCTGGCCGACCTTGTGGGCGACCCCGTCGTCGTCCACGTCGGCGAATGGGGCAGCCTCCCGGCCATCGTTTACAAGGTCCGCAGGGCGACATTGGAGGCCTCGTCGCGCCTGCGCGGCTACAACACCGCACAGCACGCCATCCAGCATCCCTCGGATTCCACCCTCGCAATTCTGGCCTACGGCGGGCAATGCACCCACCTGGGGTGCACGGTGGGATTCAATCGCACGCTCGGCGCGTCCACTGACGTCGACGACTACGACGGCGATGGCGTGCGGGAGGGGCGCGTCATGTGCCCCTGCCATCAATCGCAGTTCGACGTCTTCGACCTCGGCCGCAACATGCCGGGGCAGCCCGCCAAGCGTCCCCTGGACGTGTTGCCCATTCGTCTGGGTGAAGCGTTCGAGGGGTCGCCGACCCTCGTGGCGTCGCGCCGCATCGTGCAGGGCGCCTACCGGTCCGCCGACCTGCAGGGTTTGGGCGCGTCGTTCCGCCTCCCGTAGTGAGGACTGACCGCGCAGGCTTTCCGAGGGGGCTGTCTCGCGGCGGCGTGGCCAAGCCTCTGCCGCAGCCGACCGGCTGGGAATACATCCGCATCGGGCGCTCGGGCGTGCATGGGCGCGGCCTGTTCGCGGCGCGCGATTTGCCCAAGGGCACGTGCGTCATGGAATACAAGGGCGAGCGCGTGTCGAAGGCGGAAGGCAACCGCCGCACCGATGCCCAGTGGGCCAAGGGACGCGTCTACACCTTCGAATTGAGCACCCGCGTGGACCTGGACGGCAGCGTGCGCTCCAACATGGCTCGCCTCGCCAATTTTTCCTGCGACCCGAACTGCGAGTCGGAGAACGAGGGCGGCCGCCACATCTGGATCAAGGCGGTGCGCGCCATCAAGGCGGGCGAGGAGATCACCTACGACTACAACTTCCCGCTCGTCGAACCTCCACCGGTGTGCAAGTGCGGCGCGAAGACCTGCCGCGGCTACATCGTCGGCGAAGACCATGTCAAGGACCTCAAGGCGTGGCTGGCCAAGCAGGCGGAACACAAGCCGGAGCGCAAGGCGGCGCGCCGGACGAAGGCCAAGCGGGCGCGCTGAGGCTACTTTTTCTTCGCCAGCTTCGCTTTGGCGAAGGCGGAGCCGACGGCGGCGTCCAGCGCCGGTTCAGGTCCCTGCATGGGATTGATGCGGACCCAGCCGAACAGCTTGAACACCTGGCCGGCCGGCTCGCGCAGCGTGAACCCGGCGGCGGCCAAGGCCTTCTTTCCATCCTCGGGCAGCAAGAGCTCGACGGCGCCGGGCTCGGGGCCGGCGCGGAACAGGCGCACGAACTGGTTGCAGCCGACGATGAGGGCGACGTGCTCGGCGCCGAACTCGGCCTGCAGCTCGGCTCCGGCGGCCGCCGCCTGGGCCTGGCCTTCGCGCACGACGTGGAACAGGCGCTCCTTGTGCTCGGGCCCGACCGGCGTCCGCTCCAGAAGGCGGAGGGGGCGGTCGTCGCCGGCGGGCTGCGTCGGCGTGTGGCTGTCCACGACAGGCGGTGGGGGCTTCAGGACTTCAGGGCTTCGCTGCCAGCAGGCCTTTGGCCGCACGCCGCGATGACGTGGCATGCCCGGGCTCAAGGTCACGTCGTCCGCATACTCGGAAGGCCAGGCCATCCCCGCCGAGTTCACTTGTGACGGGTCGGACCAGTCGCCGCCGCTGGTCGTCGAGGGAATCCCTCCTGGCGCCGCCTTCCTGGCCATCATTCTGGACGACCCGGATGCCCCGCGCGGGACGTGGACGCACTGGACGCTCTGGGACCTTCCCGCCAAGCACAACCACTTGCCGGCCGGCGTCGCCGTCAACTCCCTGGGAGCGCGGCAGGGGATGACGACGGCTGGGACCGTCGGATACCATGGGCCTTGCCCGCCCAGCGGGACGCACCGGTACATCGTGCACGCGTTCGCAACGGCGAAACCGTTGGGGTTGCCGGCGGGCGCCTCGGTCGAGGCCGTGCACGCCGCTCTCGCGGGCGTGGCCATGGCAAAGGGAACGTTGACCGGACGTTACGCCAGGTCCTGAGGAAAAACCCGGACAAGCGTTGGCCTGTGCAGGCAAGGTCAAATGCCGGTGAGCCACGCTTCTAAGCCGACTGGTACGGCGGTTGGTGTTGTCGCGACAGGCCTCAAAGGGACCTGCGGGTCTGATTGGAGTCTAGTTCTCGTGGATGGGGTCCAGTTCCAGCTTGAGCTTGCGGGGGCGGTCGGCCCAGGAATCCAAGATTTCCGTGGCGTCGCCGTCGAGGGAGAAGGCATCGACGCCGAGGTTGCGCCGCAGAACGGCCTGAAGGGGGTTGGGTTCGCTCATGCATCCACCAGGAAACGTTGCGACACCCCGCCAGGTCTTGAGCCTATCGTTGACAGGTTCGACATTCCGCGATAGGTCCACTGTCCTTTGCTCGCATCTTAGAACAGGCAAGCCAAACTCGAATATGTTCACCCCCAGCGGCTCTGCTGGTCAATTTTGTTCAATGGACTGGTCGTTTCGGCGGTCTGTTGTCGAACAGCGCCATGCTCGTCATATTCGCCCTCCGGCCCTGTTGGCCTGAGGTCGCCACAATGAACCCCCTCTCCAAAGCCATCAGCACCGTCCTCGTCCTCGCCGCCGGGACCCTCGGCACATCCCTCGGGGACGGCCTTCCCTTCCCCAACCCCTTCGATGGCCCCGCCTCCACGGACGACGGCAGCGCCACCGGCAACGAGACCGGCAACAACACGACGGGGGACGGCGGCGCCGGGAACGGCACTGCGGACAACTCCACCGCCGGAAACAACACGGCCGACGGAAACAGCACCGCGCCCGACGGCAACCAGACCGCACAGGGCAACACGACGGCCGGAAACGAGACCGCCGGGACAGGCAACGAGACGGCCGAGCCGGCCCCCGCTGCGGAACCGCCGTCGGCGGTCTGCTCGTTCAACGTCTACGAATCCGGGTACGACTTGACGCCCAGCCACCACGAATGGGAATGGCTCGTCACCAAGGACGTGCAGCGCCTGGAGGTCACCTTCTACAGCTACGGGGGCGTCCCCGTGAGCCTCGGCGGCCAGCCCGACGTCCGCTTGATCGATGGCTCCGGGCGTACCCTCGCGCACAGCGCGTCCGGGGACGACATGCTGCACGTCGCGCTTGAACGCGGGACCGACTACCTGGCCAGCGGCCAATGGCGCCTGGTCTTCGACTCCAGCGACGCCTTCGCGGATTACTACGCCGAGGTCACCCTCGGCTGCACCGCCTAGGAGACGGCTGCGGCCGTCCACACGCGGTGGACAACGACATCGTGTGCCTGCACGGGCACGGCCGCCATCACCTGGACATCGAAGCCGACGCCCCAGGCCAGGCGCAAGTCGGGGAGGAGGCGGTCGTAGAAACCGCCACCCCGGCCGAGCCGGGCGCCCTCCCGCGTCCACGCCACCGCCGGCACGATGGCGAGGTCGACCGCAGCGGGCGCGATGACGGGTAGCGACACGTCCGGCTCATGGATGCCGAAGGCCCCGCCCGGGCGCAAGTCCGTCCAGGCCCGCACCTCGTGCAAGACCAAGCGGTCCGGTCCGGCCACGCGCGGCATCGCGACGCGCTTGCCAGCCCGCCAGGCACCGTTGGCAAGGCCGACCGTGGAGAACTCGCCCGGCAGGTTGCGATACAGGAGGATGGTGCCGGCGGCGCGCCACTCGGGAGAGTCCTGGATGGCCGCCGTGACCAGCTCCTCCTCGAGGGCCCGCTGGGCTGGTCGGAGCTGGCCGAGGCGACGCAGCACCTCGGAACGGAGCCGCTTCTTTTCCGCGGCTGCGTCCACGCACGGCGAAGACCGCGTGCCCGTTTCAGGTCTCGCCCCTACGACCGGATGAGGCTTGTTTGGTGGGTCCGCCCGAGGCGGACCCGCCAGCCGTTTCCAAAGGGCGCAGCCCTTTGGGGGCGAACCCGTTATAGCACACCGCGCCGTCGGAGCGACATGGGACAGGAGAAGGCACAGGCGCGGGCCCCGGGCAAACCGGAGGTCGCCGCGTGGCTGCGGGGCTACGACCCCAAGGACCTCACCATCGCGACGGCGGTGAGCCACAGCAGCCTGCAGATTTTTCACGGCGCCAAGCTCGAGGGCTTCAAGACGCTGGGAATCGCCGCCGGCGGGCGCGACATCCGCTACTACGACGCCTTCCCCAAGGCCAAGCCGGACCGCATGCTGCAGTTGGGCAAGTACCAGGATCTCGTCGGCCTGGCGGAGGAACTGCGTGCCGAGAACGTCATCCTCGTCCCGCACGGCTCGCTGGTCGAATACCTCGGGCCTGACAACTACGTCAACATCGGCCTGCCCATCTACGGCAACCGCCAGGTCCTGCACTGGGAATCCGACCGCGACCTGCAGCGCGAATGGCTCGAGGCGGCCAACATCCGCATGCCGCGCAAGGTCGAGCACGCCAAGGACATCCAGGAGCCGGTCATCGTCAAGTACCACGGCGCCAAGGGCGGCCGCGGCTTCTTCATCGCCAAGACGCCGGACGACTTCAAGCGCCACATCCAGCCCGGCGAGCCGTACACGATCCAGGAGTTCGTGCTCGGGACGCGCTACTACCTGCACTACTTCCACAGCCCCATCACCAAGGACGGCTACAAGGTCAACGACGGAACGCTGCAGCTCCTTTCCATCGACCGCCGTGACGAGTCGAACATCGACGAGATGGGCCGCCTGGGAACGCACCGCGACCTCGAGGAAATCGGAATCGCGCCGACCTTCGTCGTCACCGGCAACATCCCGATGGTCATCCGCGAGTCCCTGCTGCCCGAGGTCTTCCGCATGGGCGAGGACGTCGTCAAGGAAGCCGCGAAACGCTTCGGCGGCCTGTGGGGCCCCTTCTGCTTGGAGACTGTCGTCACCGACAAGCTGGAGTTCCGCGTCTTCGAAATCAGCGCCCGCATCGTGGCCGGCACCAACCCGTTCATCGGCGGCTCGCCGTACTCGGAAATGATTGCGCCCGGCCTCAGCACGGGTCGCCGCATTGCTCAAGAGATTAAGCAGGCGGCCGCAACCGGGCAGCTTGGAAAAATCCTCAGCTAGACCTTCGTCGCGATGAGGTAGGCGATGATGCCGAAGCCCAGCGCCGTGTAGACGAGGACGATCCAGTTCGCCCACTTCAAAAACCGCGCGCGGCGGGCGGCCGACGGATTCGAAGCCCCGAGGCCGTCGCGCTCCTGCGGCCGGGTGGGGTCGAACTTGGAGAAGGCCACGCGCATGGCGACTTCGAGGGCCTACATGATTCTGAGGGAAGGGCCAAGAACGGCGCCCGGCGTCGCCGACTCGTGCCTGGCAAGGATCGCCTCTACCTCCTGAAACCCGACTTCCTCGACGGCGGCAACAAGTTCTTCTGTGCCGAATGCGCGATGGTGGAAGGCATGCTGAGCTTCTACCCGCAGTTGCGCTCACAGCTCGACGTCAAGTACATCGCCTACGCCAAACCGCGGCCGGAAATTGTCTCCGAGCTCGGTGCCGAACACCAGTCCTCGCCCTGCCTCGTCGTGGCCGACGCGCAACGCGCCGCCCGCTTGGCCCCAAACGTCCCGCTGCAATCCTCCAACGGCAAATCGTTCGTCAACGACCCGCACCTCGTTTGCAACTACCTCGCTGCCACGCTGGGCACTGGAAAGCCGCACTGAACTCGACGACTCCCAAACAGGGATTACGGGGAAAACGGGGACTCAGATTCCCCGGGCTTCCCCGAAATCCCCGTTTCGTCGGCGGCGGTAGGGTCATGGGGGAGGGCCGGTCTGGACGACCTATGCTGAAAGTCCTGCTCGTTGGCGCGGAGCTCGAACTTGTGCCGCACGAAATCGCTGGCCACCCCGCCGTGCGCATGAACCTGCAGGCCGGCCGCAAACCGTCCGAGGTCCTCCTCGACCAGAATCTGCACGCGACCGCAAGCCGGCCATTGCCCGGCGGCGAACGGCGCGGCCGCCCCGACATCGTGCACTACACGCTGCTGACGTTGCTTGAATCGCCAGTTGCGAAAGCCGGCAAACTCGAGGTCGCCGTGCACACGCGCGACAACGAGCTCATTCGCATCCGCACCGACACGCGCCTGCCGCGCGGCGAGGCCCGCATGCACGGCCTCCTTGCCAAAGTGCTGCGCGACGGGCGCAGCCAAGACAAGGAGCCCCTGGTTTGGGTCGAGGCGACGATGACGCCACCCAAGGTGCTGGAGGCCTTCGCCAAGGGCCCCGTGCTGCGTCTCGACGAGGGCGGCACCGCGCTGTCGCCGGCCGAGGTCGTGGGGCGCGCCGTGGGTGGCGACTTGACCCTCGTTCTTGGCGGGTTCCCGTCCGGGGACTTCTCCCCCGCTTGGAAAGACGCGGCGCCCGACGCAGTCTCCATCTGGAAGGAACCGCTCAACGCGTGGGCCGTGGCCGGCGAACTGGTCGCGGCATGGCGGGCCAAGCATGGGCCGGCGTGACCGTTAAGGCTGCTTGGGTTCAACGGCGGCGGGAAGGGCTTCGGCGGGCGTGGGCGCGGGAGTCGGTTCAATGACCTCGCTGGGCCAGCGCCGCATCACGATGGCGACGCCGAGGAACCACGCAAGGATGGCGGCCACCATGATGCGCTGCGTGATGCCGACGACGAGCGGCGACAACCACATTTCCGATAGTTGGTAGGCCGTCTGTGCGAGGGCGGCGAGCAGGCCCATGCCGAGGGTGAAGTTGGCCAGCGGACGCCACTGTTCGTGGGCGCGAAGGCCGGGCACGAGGGCCAGCATGGCCGCCGTGACGAAGAAGAAGAGTGGGAACACGGAGAACTGGTGCACGTTGCCCGACAGGGTCGTGTCGCCGGTGGCGTCGACGGGGAACGTGGCCACGAGGAGGCCGAAGGGGACGGCAAGAAGCAGGAGCCCGATTCCGGCCTGCGAACTCCAGCCGCGCGGCAGCGTGCGACGCAGGCAGAGCATGGCGGAGACGACGGCGAGGACGAAAGCGTAAGCTCCGGCGAAGAAAATGAGCCCGTACTGAGTTCGGGCGAAGTCGCTCATGTGCTCCGGCAGGTGCCGGATCTTCAGGATGTGGAGGACCAGCAGGCAGCCCAGGAAAACCAAGGTGCCCCCCAACGCGAGCAATGAAAGCTTGCGGTGGGGGCGCGCGTGCATCAGGGGAGATTGCCCTGGCCGGACACTTAAGGTTGGTCGGACAACGCTCTAAGGGAAGCTCCAGGGGGGTTGACCGGTCCGACCCTTGCGCGAACCAATTGATGCGTCCCTGTGGCGCGCTCAAACTGACCGAATCGACCCCGTAGTCAACCGGAGGACGGCAGCGGCGTGCAGCCGCTGGCGATGAGGGAGAGCGTGTACGTGACTTGGGCCGCGATGGGCGCCCCCTCGAGTTCAAGGGTATAGTTGCCCGTCGTTTGGACGCGGCCTCCCGTGCTCGACCAGGTCTGACCGGTCTCGACTTCGCTCGCGGTCGGCCCGTCGTAGCGGGCGTTGATGTCGCCCCCGGCGGCGGCCCACGTCGCCACGGCGGTCAAGGTCTGGCCGGCGCGGGCCGGCACGGTGATGCGGGCAATCGGGCCGAAAGGCTCACGCACCTCATCGGGAACGGAAGCGGACATCAAGAGGTCGGCCTGTGCGGCGACGACGACGGCCTGGTTGGACGAGCAGTCCAATCCGACTTGAAAGACGCCGCCCGAGGAATCAATGCAGCCCGAGACGGCAATCGCGAGCAAAGCCAACAACCAACGCATAGCCCGACGTCGAAGCGGCCCCATTTCAACTCTGCGGGCCAACCGTTGGCCGCGCGCCGGCCTATTTCGTCTTCGCCTTGATGCGCTTGAGCGTGAACAAGCTCTCGCGCTCCATTTCCTCAAGGCGCAGGGCGATGAACTTCTTGATCTCGTCCAACTCGGGCAACACCTTGAACTCCAAGGCGTTGACGCGGCGCTTCGTCTTCTCGACCTCGTCGAGGAGGCGCTTGATGGCGGTCTCCAGTTCGGCAGCCAGGATGACCTGCTCGACGAGGGCTTCGTAGCCGCCTACGGCGTCGTCGATGGCGGGGCTGGTGCCGATGAGGCCGTAGCCGCGTTCGCTGAGGGGGTGGCGCACGGAGGTTGCCGTGATCTTCGGCACCTTGACGCCCATGATGTTGTGCTCCTTCAGGTGGACCTGGGGAGGCTTGGTGACGGTGAAGGCGACGGAGCGGACGGCGATGGCGCCATCGGTGGCCGCGGCCATATTGATGGATTCCTGGGCGGCCGCGTAGCGCTTGATGAGGTCGCTGCGAATCGACTTGACCTTCGGGAGGATGGCGAAAATCTCGTACATCAGGCCGTCGCGCTTCTTCTTCAGAAGGTTGTAGCCGGACTTGGACAGCGCAATCTTGCGCTTGACGTTGATGAGCTCAGAGCGTGTCGGGGTGACGTTCTGGGCGGCCATGGGATGAACGCGCCGACTTGGACCTCGGTCATAAGCGTTGGCCGAACCCCAAACCAAGGCCCGAGCTGGCGGGCCGGGGAACGGCCCCGGAGCCAGTCCCCTGCGGGAATCCCCGGGAAAAAGGGGAAAGGTGGACGGATGGCCTACGCTTCGGCTTCCATGCCGCGGCGGTCCTTGCCCTCGGCGGGGACTTCCGGGGCGGCGGGCCTTTCGGCCTTGGGCTCGTCAGCGCGCCCCTTGTGGCGGTCCTGGTTGGCCTGCCGGTTCTGGTCGGCGTCGCGGCCGCCCTCATAGCGGCCCTTGGCGTGGTCTGCCCTGAGGTCATCCTTGCTGTGCTCCCTCTTCTCGTCCTTCCTAGTGGCTTGCTTTGAGGCATCCATGCCCGAACCTCTGACCGGCCTTGCACAAACGGCCTCCGGAATGGGGCCCCCAAGACCTTGGTTTCGCCCCCGTTTCGTTCAAATAGGCCTTCACCTGAGCGGAACCCGACCTCCATCCCTGCGCGCCGGAGACGGCCAGCCCAGCTGGCTGCCGCGGTGACTACCAGGAACGTCCGACGCCTCGCGTCGGGTGAAACGGGTCGGAGCAAACACACATGGCACAAACCATCGAGACAGTCGTCGACGGCGGCAAGGTCGCCCCCGGCCCCCTGGGCCCGGTTCTGGGCCCCACGGGCGCGAACATGGGCCAGGTCATCGCCAAGATCAACGAGGCGACGAAGGCCTACATGGGCATGAAAGTCCCCGTGAAGATCATCATCGACGACAAGAAGCAGGCCACCGTCGAGGTCGGCACGCCCCCGGTCAGTCAACTGATCATCCAGAAGACCAAGATCGAGAAGGGCTCCGGCCGCCCGAAGGACACCTTCGTCGGCAACCTGACCATCAAGCAGGCCATCGAAATCGCCGCCATGAAGGGCGACGACATGCTCGGCGGCTCCATCAAGCAGCGCGTCAAGGAAGTCGTCGGCACCTGCGTCTCCATGGGCGTCAACGTCGAGGGGCGCAACCCCCGCGAAGTCTCCATCGCCATCGGCAAGGGCGAGTTCGACGCCCAACTGAAGGAGTAATCGTCTACGGACGCTTCCTCTTCCCTTCCATCCCCTTCTTCCTCCGTTTCTTCGTCGCCTGAGGCCACCGAGCCGTCGGGCAAGCGCGTCGTCTTCTGGCTCTTCGTCGGCCTGTGGATCATGACTGCCGTGACGCTCGTCTATTTCGCGCTCATCACGGAGACCGATTTCCGGCGACGCATCTGGGTGGCGCTCGTAGTGAACCTGATGCTGCCGCTGATTGCGTGGCAGGCGTTCAGGTGGATTGAGCAGCGCCGAGTTAGAAAACAAGCTCACTAAGTAATCGAAGAAGTGGTGTCTCCAGCACAATTACATTACCCGGGCAAGTACGAGGTTAGATGCCGGAGTCTAGCATGGTAAAACGCTTGCTGGCAGACGCCGCGATTCTGGTTGCTTTGGCACCGGCACTTCTGTTCTTCATGGGCTGGCATGAAATCCGAGCCTATCAGCATCGTCTGGGGCTCCATGATGACAGTGCGTTACCTCAGACGCCGGATTTACTGATGCATGGCTTGACCTTGCTATTGTTGCCAATTGGCTGCCTTGCGGTTCTCTACGTTTTGATTTGGGTTTTGGTCAGCCGGCAAGAAAAGCGGCTTGTCGAACCGTTCGATGGAGAAATCCCGCTCTTTCCATTCATGGTCGCAGCCTCGTGGCTTGCAGCAACATTTTCGGTGACTGACATTGGAGATGGGACTCGGCAATTGATCGCCGATTTCACTTTGTTCGATCTAGTAGTCACGCTGATTGGAATCGTGTTTGCATCTGCCTTGGCTGTTGGTTCTCTCAGACCCGGAAAAATCGGCCGGCTCTTGATGGGCGATACTGTCAGCGGCACGATTGTGCTTGTTCTCCTGTTGATTGCCGGTCTCGTCTTGCATGCGTCGTCCGTAGGAGCAGACGAAGGCTCCGACCATGCTTGGGGCTGTACGCCTTACCCCGGCGTACGCCTTCAGACGAATATTCACGAGCTTGATGCGAACAAGACGTACCTGCTTGTTTCTCATGAAAATGACTTCCATTACATCCGGAATCCAGACCTACCCGGCAATATCACCCTAGTCGTCGCCGTGCCAGACCAATCAATCCATTGGGCAATCTACGTTCAAGGCGAGCCTGTGCGCAAGTGTGATTCCTAGAACAGGCTTTCAGCCGGGCTTGTTGGCGCTTGCTAGCCAATAACCAATGGCAGTCCCCAAGAAACCCGTCAATGCCTCGGGCGGCAGGCGATCAACCCAGGTCAATGCGCCCAGCAGGAATGTGACCACAATCAGTGTCAAGTAATTCCAGGCAAGGCGAGTTTTGTTGACCACGAACCCTCGGTGGCTCCAAGATTCAACAATTTTCTCGGTCATTCCGAGGAACTTGTCAATGTGTTCCTGCGTCAGATTCTTGGCGACGGCCTCAGCAATTGGACCTGCGGGCATAGCGTCTTCTTCGTCGTCATCCAAATCTGGCTCGGGTTTCCTGGCCATGCTGACGATACGCAAACAAGCAGGCTTAGGGTTTTGCAACCCTGCCGAATTCACGCGAAGCAGTAGACTTCGTGCAAGAACGCCGGTACGCTGGAGGTCGGAATCTTCGCGCCCGCCGAGTTGGGGTGCCCACCGCCCACGATGCCGTGCTGCTGCGTGAACTCCGACACGAACTGCCCGAGGTTGAATGAGTCGGGGTCCAATCCCGTGGACCGCATGGAGAGCGAGGAGAGGTTGTTGCGCCGGTTCAGCATGACCGCAACACTCGCGCCCATCTCCTTGGCAACCTCGGTGAGGGCGCGGCTGCCGAAGCCGAAGAGGCTGACCTTGTGGCGGCCGAAGCGCAAGAGAGCGACGTTGTGCTTGAGCTCGATGCGTTCGCGCACGCGGTCGAGGGCGCGGTCCCAGCGGTGCTCGTTAACCATCTGGTGGTAGCGCGCCTTGATCTCGGAGACCTCGGAGGGCCAGCGACCGGCGGCGAGCTTGCGGGCGGCGTTGTAGCGGAAGCGGTCGTCGTCAACGCGGTAGCGCCAAGCGAAGTCCAACATGCGGGCCTCCTCCTCGAGGCGATCCATGCCGAACGTCTTCTCCGCGTCGCTCAGAAGCGGGGAGTCACAGTACTCGACGAGGTCGGCGAGGGCGACGAGGTGCCGGTGCTCACCGTTGAGGCCGAGGTGGTCATAGGCGACACCGGCCGCAGAGACCCCTTGGCGGACGACGCCCTCCATTTCGCCGTCGAGGGCGTCCAATTGGAACTCCGATTGCTCGTGGTGGTCGAGGTAAGTGACCTTCTGGCGCGTCTTCGCCTTGTCATTGAGGGTCTTGATGAGGCGGGGCGTCAAGCCCAGGTCGCACAAGTAGAACTCGTGGCTGGAGATGTCCTTGCGCAGGATGTCGACGGCCATGTCGCCGGAGGGAACGAAGGAGATGCGCGCCCCGGGGTCGTGCGCCAAAAAGAGCGCGGCAGAGACAATCCCGTCGACATTCCCCCGCGTCAGCAGGTGGACTCGGCGGTCGTCTTTGGAACGGAGTTCCGACGCCAGTGCAATCCCACTCGCTCATCCGGCTCCCAAGATTTAGCCCTTGGCAATTCCTCTCCTGGGCCGAAGGGCGCTGTTTCCTCTGGAGAGCGACTTATTTTCCACGCGAAGCGGGGGTGTGGCCACAATGCCGGCAGGGGCCTTTCCGGGCCGTTGGATGGCCACAACGGGCACACCATCGCTCGGATGACCGTGGTGCGGCGAAGAGGTCCTTCAGCGGAACCGCGGCGGGGCGCCAGCGGCCCCACCACGGAAGCAAGGTCAACGCCATCCCCAAAGCGGCAAGGAGGCAGATTCCTGCGAAGAGATTCCATGCGCGGCCTCCCGGCAGGTCCCGGCCTGCGACGCCGAGGGCCAAACCGAGGGCGAAAACCCCGCCGGCAATCCAGGCCCGCCGTCGCACGCGCGTCGAACCTTGGAACCGGTGTTAAGCCGACCGGGACGAGCCCGCTGCGCCCAAGCCAAAGGTGCCCCACGCTTCCTGCTCGACGACTTGCATCTGGCCCGGAACGACGATGCAGTGCAACGGAGGGCCAAACTCCGCATCCTTGAGTTCGCCTACGGCGCCCGTGGTGACTCCCGGATTCGCCGCCCCCGCCCGGGCCACGACACCGACTTGCGTCGAGGGGCCAAACCAGGTGTTCCCCGTTCGTTGCGCCAGGTCGAGAAGAAGCGCCAGTCCCTCGTTGGCCGTCATGAAGTAGCCGAGATCTGCCTTGATGTCCAGAAGGACCAACGTGTGCAGACCGCGTGCGTGGTTCTCGGCAACGGCATCGAACGGCGACGTCGGGGACCAGCCCTTCTCCGGCTTCACCAATGTTGTGGCTCGGCCGAACTTGTAGTGCTGCAATCCCAAAAGACCCGGAGCCGCGGAGAAGATGCTGGGCGCATGGACGACCTGTAGGGCGACTCCGGCCTGGCGGAAGCGGACGAGGAGGTCGGCGTGCGTCGTGGCGGCCATCGGGTCACCGGCGACTAGGAGGACAACGTCCTTCGTCCGCGCTTCCTCCAGGAGCTTGGGTCCTCCTTTCTCGACGCCAAGCCGGTCGAGCACCTGGACGGGGCGGCCCAGGAAGGCCTCCAACTCCTCCTTCGTGGCGGATAGGATGGCGGTGTAGAACTCCGCATACACCGTATCAGCGGCGCGGGCGACCTCGAGGCCGCGCACCGTCATGGACTTGGGGTCATGCAGGCCCAGGCCGACGAGGTGCAGCGCCACGACCCGCCGACTCGCCGCCTCCTCAAGGCTTTGCCGCGCAGCCCCTGACCCGAGCCGGCCGCCGGGCCGGTCTGTTGGGTCAAGGGCTAAACCCCCTGCACCGCCTCTCCATGCTGTGGTCCAGGCCCCTGGCATCCGCGTCCCGCGCAGCGAGGCGGAAAGCACACGGCGGCGCCTGCTCGAGCTGCAGGTCCTGCGCATCGACTTGCAGGTGGCCCGCGACGGTGACGACGTCGTCTTCCCCGTCGCCGACAGCTGCGGGCCCACGCTGCCTACGGCGCCGTTCGACTTCGTTGCCCGCCCCGTGCGTCCGGAAGGATATCAGGACCTCCTGCGCTGGCCGCCAGAGTTGCTGGCGCAGGCGCCGCGCGCCTTCGACCAGGTCGGAGACATCATCGTCGTCAAGATTCCTCCCGAGCTCGCGGACCGCACCGGGGAACTCGGCGAGGCGCTGCGCGATTTCCATGACGCGCGCGCCGTCTTCCACGACAACGGCGTCAAGGATCCCTACCGCGTCCGCGACCTCGTCCTCATCGCCGGCGAAGGCGAGGCGCTGACGCAGGTCGGCGAGAACGGCGTCCGTCTTTGGGTTGACTTGTCGAAGGCGTACTTCTCGCCGCGACTGGCCTCGGAACGCGCGCGGGTCGCCGGTTTGGTGCAGCCGGGCGAGACGGTGGCCGACCTTTTCGGCGGCGTCGCCCCCTTCGGCGTGCAGGCGGCCAAGCGCGGCGCCACCGTGGACTCCGTCGACATCAACCCCGAAGCCGTGGCGCTGGCGAAGCTCAACGTCGCCGACAACGGGCTCATCGGGCACGTGCGCCTGTGGCTGGGCGACGCCCGTGAAGTCGTCAAAGAACTCCAGCCGGCTGACCGCGTGGTGATGAACCTCCCGCACGGCGCCAAGCATTTCCTCGACGTGGCAGCCCGCGTCGCCAAACCGACTGCGATGGTGCACTACCACGAAATCCTCGCACCGGCGCAGGCCCCGATGCGGGCCCTCAAGGTGTTGGAGGAGATGGGGCTTTGCGGTTGGACGGGCCGCCTCGCCGGCCACCGCGTCGTGCGCAACTACTCGCCACAGGAAGCCCACATCGTCTTCGACCTGCAGGGAGTCGCAACGTGACGGCCGACGGGGGGCGCTTCGACCTCGTCACACTCGATTTGGACGGGACGCTCATTCCGCACGACACGGTCTTCGCCGCCATCCTGCGCGACAACGGGTTCGCCAAGCAAGCCGAGGAGACCGATGGAGCGTACTTCGCTGGCCGAATGAGTCTGGAGGAGTGCTTCTGGGCGCAATGGCGGCTCATCCAACCTCTCACCCTCGCGGATTTGCACCGTTCCTTGCGCAAGGCGACGTGGCTGCCGGGAATCGCCGAGGGAGTGGCGCGATTGAAGGCGGCGAGCTTGCGGGTTTGCCTGCTCACCGACCAGCCATCGACGTGCACGGATTTCCTGGGTCGCTGGGGCCTCACCGAGGCTATCTGCAGCCCCGTCGCCGTCAAGGAAGGCAAGCAAATGGCCATCGAGGCGCGCTTCGACAAGCTGGCGAACCTGCGACGCCGCCTGGTGGAGTGGGGCCTTCCGGAATCCCGCGTCTGCCATGTCGGCAACGGCGTCAACGATATCCCCGTGTTCGGCGCTGTCGGTGGCTCCGTCGCCGTCTACGACAACGTGCAGGTGCGTTCCGCTGCGCAGGCCTGGCTCCCCGAACCCGCCAGCCTCAACGACGTCGTCGACGCGGTTTTGGCACTTCACGCCGGGAAGACGGAATCCAGGGTGAAATCGCCCCAAACGCGGTAGTCCAGGGTCACAGGGAGCGTGCCGGTGTTCTCCCACAGCAGCGAGTAGCCGCCTTTGCGGTGGTTGGTGAAGTTCCCCCGACCGCTGTCCGCCTCTTCATCGACGTGGTTCTCCACGACGTCGTTGAAGTGGCTGTGCACATCGAAGTGGACCGTACTGGACGTCGACCAAGTCCAGTAGAACGTCGTGTGGTTCTCCATCTGGGTGTTGATCTCGAAGAACTGCCCAGGCGCGATGGCGCGGGATCCGGCCAGAAGTTCCTCGTCGCCGGCCACGACGGACATGCGCACCGAAAGCGTCCACGCAGCATTGACGGCCAAGTCGCTGGCGATGGCGTACGTCCAGGAGCCGGTCTTGGGGGCGTCCACCTCAACGTTGAGCGCGCCGTTGGCCATGTTGCCGGTGAACGCGCCGCCGCCGTCGGGGTCGGACAAGTCGATGCGCATCTCGTACTGTGTGGGCGTCCACAAGAGTGTCGCCTCGAGGAGAACGGTCCCGTTGGGCACGCGGAATGCCCCCGTGGATTGCGCAGGCTGGAGCGGAGAAGACGTCAGCTGCCCCGTCGCGTTGTAGTATTCGACCGTTGGACCGGCGTGGTCGTGCATGCCGTCGTCAATGTCGGCGTCGGCCGAGACGAGGGGGACGACTTGCGTGAGGGCGCCGAGGACAGCGGCCACCACGATGCCGAGGGCCACCAGCACGACGCCGAGACGGTGGCCAAGCGGACTCGCCTCACCGAGGGTCCCGGCCTTGTGCGCCTTGACGAGGCGAGGGGCAACGACTTCGAAGAGATAGATGGCGGCGCCTTGCCCGATGAATAGGAAGAGATGCTTGATTGCAATGGCTCGCACCCATGGGGACTCGCCGAATTGCTCCAAAGTCGGGTGGCCGGTCTGGAACGTCCGCATGAATCCGCCGAGGAGGTTCATGACGATGGACAGGTAGGTCACGAAGGCCGCCGTGTCGAGCACCTTGCGGTGGTTGTGCCCCTGGGCGACCAAGTGGCGGTGCCAGGCAATGTACCCGACGAGACCGCCGAGGAAGGCGATGGCGCCCAGGGTGTGCAGGACGCTGCCTAGCACGACACCAAGCTGGGAATCGTTGAACTCGGCGAACGGGTTGGCCACGGCAGCGACGACTTCCAGGAATGCGGGATGAAGGTTGTGGTGTTGCGTACCGGGCTTCGGGCGGCCTGGGATTGAGCAGATTGGATTGGCACGTTTCCGGGAGAGGCGAGCCAGAATTCATCCGATGGCCGGTTCAATTGTCGAAGGCAGCGACGGCCAAGTTCCCATGGACTAATTCAAGCCGCAGTCTCCCGCACTTCGGACGCTAACCTACCGTTTCCAGTACATGTTGGTCCGTGCGAACGTCAACTCCGCCGTCAGGATCTCGCGCCAGAATCCCGGGCTTTCCGGGTCCTGGACCTTCTGCAGGATGCGCGCCGCCGTGTCGGGGCCGACACCACGCGCCACGAGGCAGCGGCAGGCGATGTTGCCGTAGGCGGCCACCATGGCGCCGTTGCGCACCATGCGCTCGCGTTCGTGGCGTTCCTCCGGTGTCAGTTTCTTCGGTTCTTTGTGCTTGAGCAGGGGAACTTTGTCCTCGTTCCACGGTCGCAGGCAAGCGACTTGGATGCTCTGGCAGCGCCGGCAGGCAATCTTGCGGGGAAGGAGGAGGACCTTGCTCTGCCAATGGTTGCCGCATGTCGTGCAGGCCAGCAGAGCATCGGAATCCTCGATGCGGGAGCGGACGGCCGCCAAGACGGCCTCGTCGGTCTTCGGGGACGCCATCAACCGGCGGCTCTCGTCCTGGCCGAGGAAGGAGAGCGGGCCTTGCCCTTGGATGGTGAAGAGGAGGCCGGCGGCAATCTGGGCGCAGAAGGCGGCGACGGCGGCGACGTCCATGCGGTCGTGGATGAGGCGGGCGAGCGTCTCTTCCTGCAGGGCGATGTGCTCGAAGAGGGCGTCGAGCTTGCGGCGGCCGAAGCGGTTGGGGTCGAGCTCCTTGGGCAGCGCCCCGAAGTGCTTGGCGACGTGGACGAGGTGGTAGCGCACCATGGGCGAATCGCGCAGCACGAGCGCCAGCAGCAGGCCAAGGCTGGCCGGGTCGATGGCCTTCCACGTGTCGACGAGTTCCTGGCTCGGTCGTGGCTGCGGGAGGGTGAAGTGGATGCGGTAGGCGTCGGCCTCCATGCCCAAGGGGGCGCCGAGTCGTTGGTGCATGAGCGATTGCGTAATGCGGCCAAGCGCCTCGTTGCCGCGCGTGCCGAGAGCGACGTTGACGATGACGATGCGGCGGTTGACCTCCAAGGTCACGCGGGTGTCCGTCGGCACCTGAAGGCCCTGCGCCTTCTGTTTCTCGATGGGCTCCAAGGCCTTGGCGCGGATGGCCGGTGACAACGGATAGGCCGCCAGGGCCTTCTCGTCGCCCTCGGCGAGGTGGCGGCGCAGGCGGGCGACCTCCTGCGCGACGTCGAAGGACACGGGAAGTTGCGCTCCCGTCCATTGCGGGATGGGGCCGAGTTCCTTGACGGGCGCAACGCGGACGCGGGCGGTCTCCACGTCCACTTCCAAGACGCGCCAGGAACGGCCGGCCATGACGATGAGGGCACCTTGCGCCATGCTGGCGGCCACGAAGGCATCGTCCACGGTGCCGATGCTGCGTTTCGTGGACTCGTCGATGACGCGGTACGTCTTCTCGTCGGGGATGAGCGAGATGTGGTCGAGGAAATGCCGGCGCGCGCGGCCCGACCGGCCGTAGGTGTTGACCGTCTTGGATGGCGGCGACAGATCGGGTCCGTCATCGAACGGCGCCAGGATGGGGCCTTCGTCGCGGTCTTCGCGGTCGTCATCCGGGTCCGCCTTGGCCACCCAACGTTGTCCGGCCGGCCCGCCGTCGTCGGGGAAGACCGTCTTGACGTCGAGCAGCGTTTCCCAGGTGGCGTCGAACAGGTTGTCGTCGAGGTCGAGGAAGCAGCCGGCGCGCTGCACGAGGGTGCGCGCCCAGGCGCGGTCGAGGCCGGCGTACTCGTTCGTCAAGGCGACGAGCTGGTTGGCCAGCACGACGAGCGGGTCGAGGCGCAGCACAAGCGGTTCGAGGCGGCCTTCCTTGGCGCGGCGGGCGACGGCCAGACACTCCAGGATGTCCTCGGGGCCGGTCGCCACCAGCGTGCCGTCGGAGATGGCGCCGACGCGGTGGCCGGAGCGACCCAGGCGCTGCACGAGGCGGGCGACGCTGCGCGGGCTGCCGACTTGCACGACATGGTCGATGGCGCCCACGTCGATGCCCAACTCGAGGCTTGACGTGGCGACGAGGGCGCGGATGCGGCCGGCCTTGAAGCCCTCCTCCACTTCGGTGCGCACCTCGGCGGAGAGCGAACCATGGTGCAGGCCCAGCAGGGGCTCCCGTCCGGCCTCCTGGTCAAGCAATCCGCTTCGGCTGGCCAAGAGTTCGGCGCCGTCGCGCGTGTTGTGGAAGACGAGGACGCGCTTGTGCTCCTGGCAAAGGTTGCGGATGGCGTGCATCTGCGCCACGATGTTCGGGGGCACGGCCAGCCGGGCTGCAAGTTCTGCATCCCCGGGACCCGGCTCCGGGTGGATGACCTGGAGTTGGATGACCTTGGAGCCCTTGACGACCACGACTTCGACGAGGCGGTCACGGCCGCCCAGCCAGCGAGCGACGGAGGCTGGATCGGCGACGGTGGCGGAGACACCGATGCGCTGGAACGCGCCGCCCGGCCGCGCGTGGCTGGCCTTGGGGCCCGGTCGTTCGGGGGCCTTGGATTCGCGCAGGGCGGCCGGTTGGCCGATGACCTCCTCGATGCGTTCGAGGGCGACCAGGAATTGCGCTCCGCGTTCGGACACCGCCAAGTCGTGCACTTCATCGAGGATGACGAAACGCGTGGTCGCCAGATGCTTGCGCAACGTGTCGCCGTAGAGCAGAAGCTGCACCGTCTCCGGCGTCGTGATGAGCAGGTCGGGAGGATCCTTCGACTGCCGGGTGCGCTCGCCTGCACTAGTGTCGCCGTGGCGGACCCCGATGTTGAAGCCGAGCGCCTCGCCCCAGGATTCCAGGCGGCCCATGAGGTCGCGGTTGAGGGCGCGCAGCGGCGTCACGTAGAGGACCTTGAATCCCTTCGGCCACGGCTTTCCGTCGCGGGCCAAGCGGTCGCGTTCGATCATCATGCGGCTGAGGACCGGGATGAGGCTGGCCTCCGTCTTGCCGTATCCCGTCGGGGCGACGAGAAGGGTGTGCTTGCCGGCCAGGAGCGGCGCCAGCGCCTGGTCTTGCGCGATGGTGAGCCCGTCCCAACCTTGGTCGCGCAGGAGCTGGACCAGGCGCGGATGCAGTCCAAGCTCCTCCATGGCTTGCGACCCAGGGCGTGTCCTACTTCAAGGGATGCCAGGCGGGGCCCTCAGGCGAGTCGCGCCATCACCTGGGACAAGATGAGTTCCAGGCTGGAAAGCAGCATGGTCCAGGCCCCGATGAGGAACCCGACAATGCTGGCCACGGCGCCCGCGAGCCCCATGAATGTGCCCTGGTGCAGAAGCAGGCTGGTGTTGCGCAGCAGGATGCGCAGCGGCGCAATGGCCGCAAACGATAGCAGGCCGAACGTCGCGATCTGCAGCAACGCCACGAAGAGGAGGACTTGGCCCGACGCGGTCCCGGACAGGACGCTGAGGCCGAACACGGCGCGCAGCTCCAGGTCCCACAGGAAGAAAACGAGGAGGAAGGCTAGCGGGGACGCCACCCATCCGATCCACTTGTAGCGGTCCCAGGTGGGATGGGTCTTGTCGGGCTTGCGCACGAGCCGGACAATCCACACCGTCAAGGCGGCAATCCACAGCAGCCAACCCCACCACGGCAGGGCGAAGAACCCGAATCCGAGCAATGGTTGCGCTCCCTCGACGTGCCCGTCGCGGACGTCCAGGGTCGCCTGGCCGGACCATTCGAGGCCCCCGCTGGAGGTTCCGTCAACGTCAAGCCGCGTGGTGCGCGCGAAGGCCAGTTCCTGGCTGGCTTGCGAAGAGTTGCCATCGGTTGGAAGGCTGATGACGGCGCCGCCGAACAGCGCAGCCACCGCGTCCTGGTAGGGACCGAAGGCGCCTTCGTCGACCTCGTCGGCCTGGGTGGCCTCGTCCTGGTTGGCAGAGTAGAGGAGCCCCATGAGGCGGTTCATGCGCGCGATGTCGAGTCCCACGACGGCGTCGTCCCGGTCCGCCGTTTCGAAGTGGGCCGTGGCCTCGCGTCCTTCAAACGGAATCACCACGAGGTCCGCTTCGATGGGCGCAATGGCCGGGCGTCCGGCGAAGGTCACAGGGTCGACCTTTCCGGTCAACGAGGCGCGTTGCGCGCCGCCGTCGCGCACTTCGACCACGGTGCCCGAATCGGTGGCTGCGAGGGCGCCGCCGTTTTGGGAGGTCGGGTCGAGGATGACGGACGAGGGAATGTCGGCGATCGTGGTGAAGTCGACTTCGCCTCCGACGGCGGGGGCCAGAAGCGACTTGCCAAGCTGGAGGGAGTTGAGGTCGCCCGTCTCACCGAGGTCGACGAACATTGCCAGGGCATGGTTGGCCGTGAGGGTTGCCCCGGCGGCCGCAGGGAACTGCACACCGAAGGAGCCGCCGGGCAGGACGCGGATGGACAGCGCGCCGGCCGCCGAGTCGGCGCACTGCCGGATTGTGGCGGTCCAGCAGACTCGGGTCAGCCCAGTAATCTCAGCGCCTTCCGTGGCGAAGAAGCCCCAGGTCCCGTCCCCTTCTGCGACCCCGGCATCCATTTGGCCGGAGACCATGGTGATTCGCGACCCGCCAAGGCCCGGCAGGTAGCCAAACGTTGCCTCGTAAGGACGCGGGCTGTTGAAAGCGGCCTCCGCGCTGGGGAGGACCGTCAGGGCCAGCATGAGGGCCGTCGAAGCCAGAAGCAGCACTCGCACGGCGCGACCATTGCGGCTCAGGCTTATTATCGGACGAGGTCGGCCACGGCGTCGCGCTCGACGGGGAGGCGACGAGTCAGGTTGCGGTGGCCATCTCCAGTGACCACCAAGTCGTCCTCGATGCGGATGCCAATGCCCACGGTCTTGGGCGGGCAGTCGGCGAAGTCCGGATTGAAGTAGAGGCCGGGCTCGACGGTGAGGCACATGCCTTCCTGCAGGACGCGCGGCTTGCCGTCGGCGCCGTTGGGACTTCCGGCGTCGTGGACATCGAGCCCGAGCCAATGGCTGGTTCCATGCATGAAGAAACGCCGGTACGTCTGTTCCTTGATGGCGTGCTCGAATGATCCGTCCAGGAACCCGTGGTCCAGCAGCCCAGCCGTGATGACGTCGACGGCCTTGAGGTGCGGGGCGCGAAACGGCTTGCCGGGCTGGACCTCGCGCATCGCCGCCTTCTGCGCCGCCGCGACGAGGTCGTACACGTCCCCCTGCATGCGCGAGAAGGCGCCGCCGACCGGATAGGTGCGCGTGATGTCGGAGGTGTACCAGCCCCACTCGCAGCCGGCGTCGATGAGGAACAGGCTGCCTTTGCGCAGGCGGTCGCGGTTCGTGACGTAGTGCAGAACGGCGGCGTTTGGACCGCAGCCACAGATGGAGGGGTAGCCGACGCCCGTCGAGCCGGCCGAGCGGGCGTGTTCGGCGAAGGCGGCCTCGACGGCGGACTCGCGCCCACCGGGCTTGATGCGAGCCGCCGAGTCGAGGTGGGCTTGCACGCCGAGGTCGCAGGCGGCCTTGAGCAGTCGCAGCTCTTCGGGTTCCTTGACGAGGCGCATCTCATGCAGCAAGTCGCGCCCATGGTTCGTGGTCGGCGCCCGCTTGCCGCGCAGCAGAGCGCTCTCCGGACCTCCGACCTTGACGGCGACCGGGTTCGGCAGCAGCCGGTTGCCGGCGGCCCGCACGATGCGACGGCGCACGGCGGGGTCGTGGTCCGCCACGGCGTGCACTTTGGCCTTGCCGAAGACCGCCGGGAGTTTGGCCGCGAGGTCCTCGAAGGAATGCGCGCGGTCGATGCCGAGGGCCGACGGGGCGCGCTCGACGCCGAGGCGGCGGCCGGTCCAGATTTCCGCTTCCTTGCGCCGCGGCTGGACGAAGAGATCCGTCGCGCCGGAGCCGCCGTGCAGCACCAGGACGGCGCGCGGCTCGTCGAAACCGGTCAGGTACCAGAAATCGGAATGCGGACGGTACAGGTACTCGACGTCATTGGAGTACTGCTTGGGCGTGTGCGTCGCCACGACGAGAACATGCCCCGCACCGAGACGGCGCGCCAGCAGACGGCGACGGCGACGGTACACGTCGAGCGGCAGCTGCGGCGCCGGGCCGACATTGAGGTCCGCGAAGTTCACGGACGGGCAGCGCCCTGGGCCTTTGAAAGCACGCTATTGCACCAGGCGCAATGCGAGGTCGACGAACCCGAGCAGCAGTTGCGTGCCGGCCAGGATTCCGACGAGGCTGGCCAGCGGCCCGGCCAAGCCCATGAACGTTCCCTGTTGAGCCCCCCGGAACAGCCGCGAGGCCAGAAGCCGGGCGGGCAGGACCACCATGAGAAGCATGGCCGCGAGGGTGCCTGCTTCGATGGCGCCGACCAGGAGGCGCGAATTGGTGTCGAGTCCGGCGCTGGTCGCATCCACACCGAGGACCTTGCCGAAGTTCAGGTGCCACACCAGGGCCAGGGCCGTCCATGCGATGGCCCCTGCGACGCGCCCAATCCACTGCAGCCGGTCCCATCGCTCACTGTGTTTGGGCGCATGCGTGACGGCGGTGATGACGATGGCGACGAGGGCGGCGCCCCATAGGAAGTAGCTCCACAACGGCATGCCGAAGTAGCGGTTGCCCACGAACTCCGGCGAGCCCTGCACGGTCCCTTGCTGGATGACCAGGGGTCCGCTGCCGTTGCTCGCCGGGGCGCCGGGGTAGAGGGCAGCCCGGAAGGATTCGAAGCGCACGAAGGTCAGGTTTGCGATGCGGAACTCGGCGGCGTTGGCGACCAGCGGCAGATCGAGGAAGATGCCATCGGCGACCGGGTTGAGAAGTCCGGCCCACGGACCAAGATCGAAGAGGGGCGACGCGGAGCCTTGCGCTACCTCAACCAACGCCAGGATGGACGCGGACGCGGCGGTGAGGTCCGCCGTCACGCCGCGGTCCAGGACCTGGACATCGCAGCGCACCGGGCAGGGGAGCACGAACGCCTCGGCCTTTACCGGGTCCACGCGGAGGGTTCCCTGCAGCAGCACACCGCCGTAGCCGGTCACCGTGTGCACGACGCGTCCGGCGTCCACGAGCTCCATGCTGGAGTTTTCCGTCAAGGTCGCGAGGACGGCGCCGTCCTCGTCGGTGGGGTCCGGCGCCTGGAAGAAACCGGCCACGAGACCGGGCAGGCCAGGCGGGGA
>JBAZXE010000004.1:63367-67222 GCA_041659985.1 Thermoplasmatota archaeon
ACTGGGCAGGGACTTCGCCGTCCGGCGTCGGCGTCAGCGCCTCAGCCTCGACCGTCAGGACTCCATCGCGGGTGGCTGCGATGAGGCTGGGGGCCAGCTGCATCCCGGCCGCCAGGTCGGCAAAGCCGCCCTTTTCGCCGTCCAAATCGACGGGGGCGGTCAAGGCGTGGCCCGCCACCAGGTGCAAGGTGCCGGTGGCGGGGAAGCGCAGCGCCACCGTGGATCCTGCCGCGACGCGCACCGAGAGCGGACCGCTGGCCTGGTGGCACGGGTACTCCCAGCACGCGACGGCCAGGCCGTGGATTTCAAAGGCGGTGACATTGTGCATGAGGGCGGGGGCGCCGCGCGCTGGCGAGCGCACGTCCAGCGAGCCGCCCAGGACCGGAAGGCGCGTGGCGGTCTCCAGGTCAGTGAACGGGAGGGAAGCCTGGAAGTCGACGGCGTCCGCAGCGGGGGCCACCAGGAGAAGCAACGCCAAGGCGAGGGTGGGCCATCGCACACCGTCTCACGGCCCTGGCATGATACAACCTTTGCGGCGCTGCGCCGCGTCGTTGTGTTGAAGGGGATGGCCTAGGAGCTTGCTGGCCCGGACACTTCAATCGTGGTTTCAATCGTCCAGTCGTTGCCGGTGTCCTGCGCCAGCGTTGTGCTGCCGGCCAGCGGCGCCGCGACGACCTGGTCGCCAGCGGATACCACGATGACCTGCAGGGTCAGCGTCGTTGCACCCGGCGACGCGATGCGCACCGTGGCCTCGCCGGCGCCGCTCAAGCCATTGGCGGCCTCGGCACGGCCAAGCTCGCGTTGACGGTCGAGCACAACCAGTCGAAGCGTATCCGGCTGGTTCGTGGCCGTGGCCTGCGCGGCCTCGTCCTGCCACACGAGGCGGAACGTGACGTTGCCCAAGGCCTCGGCCGGGATGCTGAATGTGGTCAGGCTGGAGTCGCCCTCCGCGGTCGTCCCCGTGACGTCTTGGAGGTCGCGAGCCACGAGGCCGTTGGTGGCCGGAGGTTCCTGCGCCTGCTGCGAACCTGCGAAGGCGGCGGCTGAGAACAGGACCGGGATCAACAGCAAGACCAAGGCGCCGCGCGCGACCAGGGGCCGGCGGCTCGCGCCTTCGCGCGGCTGGGCGGAGACAAGGAACGCCGCCAACGCGAGCACGCCGACGCTGATGGGCACGGCCCAGAACAGTTCTGGGCGGCCGGCCTCGACCGCAAGGGCCTGGTAGAGAGGGCCGCAGGCGAGGGGGCCGAGGAAGAACCCGATGAACAAGGGCAGGAAGCCGTAGCTCTGGTAGACGGCGATGCGATCCTTGGGCGCGATGCCGGCGATGTAGGTCAGGAACGCCGGGTAGGCGAGAATCTCGCCCAGGGTGGCGATGGAAAGCCCGACGAAGAACGCGGCCACGTGCTGCACGAAGCCAAGCACGGTGAAGCCGATGACGTAGAGCAGGACGCCGACGGTCATCATGCGGCGCGGCTCCTGTTTCGTGGCGAAGGCGCCAATCGGGATTCCGAGGAAGATGATGATGAACGGGTTGAACGACTGCTGCAGGCTGGGTCGGAACCACGACGGCAAGTCGACGAACCGGTCGAGGTAAAGCGCCAGGAACGAGAAGTTCATGCTGTAGAGGAACCAGAAGCCGCTGAAGATGAGCAGAAGGAGCACGAGGCGCGGGTCTTCGACGATGGCCCCGAGCTTGCCCAACGCCTTGCCGACACTGATGTGGCGCTGCGGCGGCTGCGGGTTGCGGTAGGCAAGGAGGGTCAACGCCAAGGCGGTGAGCATGATTCCAGCGGCGGTGGCAAAACCGGCGGCGTAGCTGTCGGTCAGCAGGGCGACGATGAGCGGGCCGAAGAAGCCCCCGACGTTGATGCCGGTGTAGTAGACAGTGTAGCCGAGGCTGCGGTGGCGCGGCGCCGTGATGTGCGCGATGGTTGCCGTCGCCACCGGCTTGAATCCCCCGGCGCCCATGGCGACGAGCACGGTGCCGACAAGGATGCTGGCGATGGCCGACGACGAGGACAGGACGAGGAAGCCGGCCGTGTAGCTCGTGAGGGCCACCAGCATGACGGGTTTGTAGCCGACCTTCTCGGCAATCGGGCCGGTCAGAAGCGGAATGACGTACGGCAAAGCCAACAGGAGGATGCTGACGGCGCCGATGGCTGCGCCCTCGTAGCCCAGGGAATCCAGGTAGAGGCCAAAGATGGAGACGAAGCCGTAGTAGGCGCTGCGCTCGAGCAGCTCGGCCACGTTGGTGACAGCAAACTGCGTGACATTGGTCCGGTCCTCGGGCGGCGCGGCCGTCTCAACCACGCGGGAGAGTTCTCCGATGGGTGCAAAGCCGTTGCGGGGTCAACCCGTCGACACGGCGGTTGCCGCCAGCGACGGCCGACCGCGGTGCTTGATGGCCGAGGCCGCGAACACGGCCAACGTGCCGAGGACGTTGGTCAGAACGATGACGACGGCCGCGAAGTCGGCCACCAGGTCGCCTCCTGCGATGCCGAACGAGCGCGGAAGGACGCTGACGGCGGCGGTGACGAGCCCCATCGGGAAGAGCAAGGCCGTGGCGACGCGGTCCCAGCGCGACAGGCCGGACCGCCCGAGGGCCACGCCGACGCCGAGCGACCGGCAGGCGGCCACGGCCAACGCCAACAGGAGGCCGGTCACCAGGAAGGCAGGGTCGCGCAGGAGCTCCCAGCGCGTGACGGCGCCGAGGCCCGTGAAAAAGGCCGCGCGGACGAAGAACACGATTTCGTGGTGGAAGGCCACGAGTTCGCGGGCGAAGACCTGGTTGCGCAGGCCGCTGCCGACGGGTCGTCCCTTGGCGTTGCCGACCACGATGCCGAAAAGCAGGACCGCGAGCGCGCCGGAGCCCCCGATGACTTCGGTGCCCGCATAGACAAGGATGAGGATGGCCAACGTCGCCATGTACGCGTTCGTCGTGTGGCCCCAGCGGCCGAGGAAGCGCGCCCACAGCCAGCCGGCCGCCGGACCCGTGGCAGCGGCGAAGGCGACGATGAGCGCCAGCCGGAAAGCCAGGGCTCCTCCAACGCTGCCGACCGTGACGATGGTGCAGGCGATGAACATCCCGACGATGACGAAGATGTCGGACGTCACCGCCTCAAGCAGGATGACGGCGTTGGCCTCGTGCGAGACGCCCATGCGGCGGGCCAAGGGCACGATGATGGCGATTCCTGCGCCGCCGAAGCACAGCCCGAGCAGGAGCGCGCCGGTCCACGCCATGCCGGCCACGCCGTGGGCGACCAGGGCGCACAGCACCGTCGTCGTCGCGAGCACCGTGATTGACAGCCCCACGGCGGGGATGCCAAACGACCGCATGTGGGCCGGTGTGACTTCGAGGGCGCCATCGAACAGGATGGTGATGACCGCCAGCGCCGCCAGCACGGGCAGCGCCGACTGCATGGCGTCGAGATTGACCACGCCCAGAACCGGCCCCAGGAGGGCGCCCGTTCCCATGAGGAACAGGATATCGGGGATGTGCGTCTTGCGGAAGATGGCCGACGCCAGGAAGGCGATGGCCACGGCCGTGCCGATGGCAAGGAGCGTGGCAACCGCGGCGCTGGTCATGGAGGATTATCCGCGGAAAATGGGACGGTTCGCCCGAAGGGCGGAGCGGCCTTGACTCCAGGGATGCATCGTCATCCCCGGAAGATCGGGCGGTGGCTCAGCAACACGGGCAGCGGCAACGGCGCGCGCGGCTCGTCACCGGTGTTCATTTGGCAGAGTTTCGCCAACTCCGCGATGGTGAGGGCCGTGTCGGGCGCCGCACCCCCGTTTTCCAGGAGGTCGTTGCGGCGGGCACGCGGAACGTACTTGCCAGAGACCTTCTCCTTT